>NZ_JBQHUF010000005.1:0-223592 GCF_052065355.1 Flavonifractor sp. HCP28S3_F3 | reverse complement strand
GCGACTCCCGCTTTCAACGGTACTCCCACCCGTGAGGGCTATCAGTTCACTGGCTGGGAACCTGAAGTCGAAGAGACCGTGACTGAGAACGCTACCTATGTTGCACAGTGGGAGGAGACTCCTGCCGAAACCTTCACCGTGACCTATACCGATGGCGTGGACGGCGAAGAAATCTTTGCCGATCAGGTCACCAGAAATCTCAAGTCCGGCACTGCGACTCCCGCTTTCAACGGTACTCCCACCCGTGAGGGCTATCAGTTCACTGGCTGGGAACCTGAAGTCGAAGAGACCGTGACTGAGAACGCTACCTATGTTGCACAGTGGAGCGAAAATTCCAGCGGAAGTGGCGGTGGTGGTTCCTCCACGACCTATTACTATTTTGCCATTGAGAAGATCGACGCACAGGACAGCCATGCGCTCAACGGCGCCAAGTTTGGACTGTATCTGGACGGTAAACAGATCGCGACCGCCACTTCCAACCGCAGCGGTATCGCAATGTTCCGGGTTAATGAAAGCTACTACCGGAAGATCAATGCTAAGAGCGATCTCTACTATCAGGAGTTGACTGCTCCTGAAGGATATGTCGTGAACAGCGATGAAGTGAGCATCGAAAAGAGCGATCTGACTACCAGCAGGAGCAAGGCCGAAAAGGACGCTGAGACGGTTCGGAACTACCGCGGCTCCACACCTGACCTGCTCAATGGCGATGACCATTTCGCCTATGTCATCGGCTATCAGGATGGCTGTGTCCACCCCAACGCCCTGATCACACGTGCTGAGACCGCTACCATTTTCTTCAGACTTTTGAAGGATGAAGTGCGTGACGGCAATCTACGCACCAGCAACACCTTTGCGGATGCGGCGGATAATTACTGGGCCAATACCGCCATCTCCACTATGGCGGGTCTGGGCATCGTACAGGGACGCAGCAGCACTGCTTTCGATCCCAGCGCGTCCATCACCCGCGCCGAGTTCGCCGCCATCTGCGCCCGGTTCGATACCGGCAAGAGCAGCGGCACCCAGACGTTCTCCGACATCAAGGGTCATTGGGCGCAGAGCTACATTGAGCGTGCTGCCGAGCTGGGCTGGATCAAGGGCTTTGAGGACGGCACCTTCCGTCCCAATGACTGCATCACCCGTGCCCAGGCCATGACCATGATCAACCGTGTGCTGAACCGTATCCCGGAGGATGCAAGCGACCTGCTGCCCGACATGAACGTCTGGCCGGACTGCAACCCCGGCGACTGGTTCTATCTGGCGGTGCAGGAGGCAACTAACTCCCACAACTACAAGCACAAGGCCGGTAACTACGAGACCTGGATCAGCATGAAGCAGGATCCCGATTGGACTCGCTACGAGAACTGATCTCAAAGTAAAAATCCATTCCAGCGGAATGGCGCACTTCTATACAGGGTAAACCCTGTATTGTGCGTCCTGCGGAGCGAACAGCCCGGACACCTGAATGTCCGGGCTGTTTTGCGTCACTTCGTTCCGAACAAGGGAGTGCCTCCCTTGCGCTGCTTACGCAGCTATCCCAGCGCTCTTTGCAGCGGAAACAATCTGCTGACGCAAACTGTCCCCGCCGCAAAGTCTGAAAATCCCATACCCTCAGCCAGACCGTCTACTGAAAATGTAGGCGGTCTTTTTCATCCCATCCATCCCATCAAAAAGGAGGTCATGTGCTATGCCGAAACAGAAAACCATCCCGGAACTGAAGGCCGAGATTACCGCCAATGAGCGTCAGCTTGCCCAACTCCAACACAAACAGCAGCAGCTTGAAAACCGTGCCGTCTACTATGAAAAGGGTGACCGCCGGAAACGGGCGCACAGGCTTATCACCCGTGGCGCAGCCATTGAAAGCATCGCATCACTAACAAAGGTTTTGACTGAAACCGAGTTTTACGCCTTTGCGGAAAAAGCCCTCGCCTTGCCGGAGGTCAAGGGTTTGCTCATGGAGGCCGTCAACGAACACAATCGTGCTGAATACGAAGGGAGGTTCTAATCATCGCATTATTCCATTTTCATGTGATCCAGATCAAGCGCAGCGCCGGACAGTCTGCCGTGGCTGCTGCCGCCTATCGCTCCGGCGAAAAGCTGCACAGCGAATATTACGGTGAGAACAGCGACTACACCCGCAAGGGCGGCGTGATCTGTTCGGAAATCCTTTTGACGTCCCAAGCCCCACCCTCTTTCTCTGACCGGGAAACGCTCTGGAACGCCGTGGAGAAAGTGGAACGTGGAAAGAAAGCCCAGCTTGCATACAGTTTTGATATCGCCTTGCAGAACGAGTTTTCCATGGAGGAGAACATCGCCCTTGCAAGGCAATTTTTGTTGGACAATTTTGTGAGCCGGGGCATGGTGGTGGACTTCGCTGTTCACTCTCCCGACAAGGAGGACGGCGGTATCCGGAATCCGCATTTTCATGTCATGTGTCCCATCCGTCCTATCGAGCCGGACGGAAAATGGGGCAACAAGCAGCGGCGGGAATATGTGCTGGACGAACAGGGTGAGCGTATCCGGGATGAGGCCGGGAACTATGTTTTCAACGCTGTGCCCACCACAGACTGGGGCAGCCCGGAAACGTTGGAACATTGGCGGCAAGCATGGGCTGAACTTTGCAACGCCAAGTTTGCCGAGAAAGGTTTGAATTGCCGCATCGACCACCGCAGCTTCGATCGGCAGGGTGTGGAGCAGATACCCACCCAGCATGAGGGGCCGACTGTCCGGGCGATGGAGGCCAAGGGCATCCGCACCGACAAGGGCGATCTCAACCGCTGGATCAGGAAAACCAACGCCATGCTCCGAGAGGCGAAACAGAAAATTGCTGCTCTGATCGACTGGCTGAAAGCTGTCAAAACCGAGCTTCCCAAGCCCCAGCCGCCTGCACTGGTGGAGCTTCTGTCCGTCTACTATGACAACCGCAATAAGGGCGCATACAGCAGCAAGGCCAAGATTGCCAATCTGAAAAAATTTTCACAAGCCGTCAGTTTTCTGAAAGCAAAACAGCTCTATAACGCTGACGATCTGGACGCAGCTCTGCATACCATGCAGGACAAAATCGACACGCTGAAAAAGTCGGCATCCGGGAAGCAGGCCCGCATCAAGGAACTGGACGAGCTGCTTCGCATGGCGGACTACTACGAGGACGGAAAACCCGTTGCGGACAAGCTGAAAACCATCCGCTTTGAGAAATCCCGCCAGAAGTACAAGGCAGAACACGACGATACGCTTCGCCTGTTCTACATGGCTGAGCGCAAGTTGAAAAGACAAGTGGTGGACGATAAGCTGCCTGCTGCCGCATGGCGTGAGGAAAAGGCCCGTCTGGAAACAGAGTACAGGGATTTGCAGACGGAGCTTACACCGTTGTATGCGGACATGAAAAAGCTCTGGGGCATCCATTACAACATCTATGAAGTGCAACATGAGCAGGAGCGCCAGAACGCCGCTGTGCGGCAGAAAAAGCAGGAAATCGAACACTAATTCTTACAGAAAATCAGGAGGTACTTATGGAAGAGAAATCGAAATTTGAACACCAACTCGACCCGGAGGGATATTATTTCTCCGAGCCGGAGTCTCTGCCGTCTGAAAAAACCGAGCGCAGATTCTTCTGGGGCGAGGACGGCCATATCCATGTGAAGAATCTCTCCGCTTTCTGGATTCCCGAATTGACCGTCACCGAGGTCATCCACAGCACGACCTATGTTGTCACAGGCAGCTATGAGGGGACAGAAAACTTTGTCCGCAAGCTGGAACGCATCACATCCAGAAAGTTTGCAGAAAAGATGGAGGATTCAGAATGACAAACAACCAGAATCTTGGTACAATAGAGCCAACCAATCCTGTACTGACAGTTGCTCCACCAAAGGAGGATACAGAAATGTACGGAGCAACAGATAAAATGACCGCCCTTTATTGCCGACTGTCTCAGGAGGATGACCGGGCTGGCGAATCCCTGTCCATTGAAAATCAGAAGGCCATGCTTTTGCAGTATGCCAGGGAGCATCACTTCCCCAACCCAACCTTTTTCGTGGATGACGGTGTAAGCGGTGTGACCTACGACCGTCCCGGCTTTCAGGCCATGCTGGCCGAAATCGAGGCGGGACGGGTGGCCGTGGCGATCACCAAAGACCTTTCCAGACTGGGCCGCAACTCCGCGCTGACCGGGCTTTACACCAACTTCACCTTTCCGCAGAACGGTGTTCGTTTCATCGCCATCAACGACAACTACGACACCATTGACCCTAACCGTGTGGACAACGATTTTGCGGGCATCAAAAACTGGTTCAACGAGTTCTATGCCCGGGACACCAGCCGCAAGATCAGAGCCGTCCAGAAAGCCAAGGGTGAGCGAGGCGTACCCCTGACCACCAATGTACCCTATGGCTATGTAAAAGACCCGGAGAACCCCCGCTGCTGGGTGGTTGACCCGGTAGCCGCTGATGTGGTGAAACGCATCTTCGACCAGTGTATGGAGGGCCGTGGTCCCATGCAGATCGCCAACCAACTGAAAGCGGACAAGGTGCTAACGCCCAGCGCATACAGGGCCTTGCAGGGAATCAAGACCCCAAACAAGAAACCGGAGGACCCCTGCGACTGGCACAGCAGTACCGTTGTGGCGATTCTGGAACGGCGGGAGTACACGGGCTGTACGGTGAACTTCAAGACCTATACCAACTCCATCTGGGACAAGAAGCAGCGGGACAATCCCCTTGAGAAGCAAGCCATCTTCCCCAATACACATGAGGCCATCATCGAGGAAGCCGTGTTTGAGAAGGTACAGCAGGTGCGCCAGCAGCGGCATCGCAAGACCCGTGCAGGCCGAAGCAGCATCTTTTCCGGGCTGGTGTACTGTGCCGACTGCGGTGAGAAGCTATATTACGGGGCGACCAACAATTACCGACTGGAGGGCGCGTTCTTTGACTGTTCTCTCCATTGGAAGCACAAGGACAAGTGCGGTACTCATTACATCCGGGAAACCGTACTCAGCCACATAGTCCTGAAACACATCCAGGCTGTGACGGGCTACATTCTGCGGCATGAGGCACATTTCCGTACAGTGATGGAGGAACAACTCCGGCTGGAAAGCAGTGAGCAGATCCGCATCCGCAGGAAACGGCTGGAACGGAACGAAAACCGCATTGCTGAACTGAAACGGCTGTTCATCAGGATTTACGAGGACAACGCCAGCGGGCGGCTGAGTGATGACCGCTTCGATATGCTGAGCCTGACCTATGAAACGGAGCAGAAGCAGTTGGAGAACGAGTGCGTCACCTTGCGGCAGGAAATTGAAGTACAGGAACGACAGAACGAAAACGTTGAGAAGTTCATTCAGACGGCGCACAAGTATGTGGGAATCGACGAGCTGGACGGCTACGCTCTGCGGGAACTGGTGTCCGCCATCTATGTGGACGCACCGGACAAATCCAGCGGGAAGCGTGTGCAGCACATTCACATCCAGTACGATGGGCTGGGCTTCATCCCGCTGAATGAGCTGATGAAAGAGGAAACGGCGTGACCGAAGTCACGCCGCACCCTTTGAAAACTCAAGGGTTTCACCATTTTTTCATTTTACTGTTTTACGACCACCCGCCTAAGCAGGCGCTCTTTTTTTGCTGTTATATGTGGGCGGTGCTGTCCTGGGCGATGGGCGCGAAGTACTTTTTCCGGTACTCGCCGAACAGCTGGTCGAACTCCGGATCGGCGCCGCCGTGGTGGAGATCCCGGGTATAGGCGTGGGAGTCGATACGGATCTTGTCGTCCTTGGAGGCGGTCTGCCGCACCACCCGCAGGGCCACATTGGAGCAGTGGTCGGAGATGCGCTCCAGGTTGATCAGCAGCTCCAGGAACTGGGTGCCCAGCTCGATGGTGCACTCGCCGGTCTTCAGCCGCTCCACGTGGCGGTTTTTCAGGGTGTCGGCAATGAGGTCCACAACCTCCTCCAGCGGCTCCACCTGGACGGCCACGGCTCGCTGGTGGCTCTGATAGCAGGCGATGGTTTTTTCCAGCGTCTCATTCACGGCGGCGGCCAGCTGATCCAGCTCGCCCTGCGCCTGGGCGGAGAAGGCGATGCCCCGGTTATGCAGGGCAGCTCCGCACTCCGAGACGTTGACGGCGTAGTCGCCGATCCGCTCAAAGTCGGACAGGGTGTGGAGCAGCTCGGACACCTTGGCGCTCTCCTCCGGCGTCAGGGCCCGGTCGGTGAGCTTCACCAGGTAGTTGTCCAGCAGCTCCTCCAGCTTATCCAGGGCGGTCTCAGTCTCATTGAGCCGCTCCAGCTTCTTGGCGTCGAACTTCTTAATCAGCTCCACAGACAGCAGAAAGTTGTCCCGGGCGAACTCGCCCATCTGTACCACCGCATCGTGGGCCTTCTCCAGAGCCAGGGAGGGGGAGGACAGGAAGCGGTCGTCCAGCACGGACAGCTCCCGCTCCTCCGCGTCGCCGGGCACCACCAGCTTCACCAGCTTCACCAGCTGGCGGTTGAAGGGGAGCAGCAGGGCGGTGCAGGCCACGTTGAAGGCCAGGTGCAGGTTGGCGATGGAGCTCATATTCATGGTGGCGCCCCAGAAGGGGAAGGAGAACAGGGCGTTGCCCGCATACAGGGCCACCAGGAAGAACAGGGAACCGATGATGTTGAAGAACAGATGGATCATGGCGGTGCGCTTGGCGTTGCGGGAGGCGCCGATGGAGGAAATGAGGGCGGTGATGCAGGTGCCGATGTTCTGGCCCATGATCAGCGGCATGGCGATGTGGAAGGTGACCACACCGGTGGTGCTGATGGCCTGCAGGATGCCCATGGACGCGGAAGAGGACTGGAGCAGGGCGGTAATGAGAGCGCCCACGGCCACGCCCAGGAAGGGGTTGGAGAAGGCGGTGAACACCGCCTGGAACTCCGGCAGATCCTGGAGGGGAGCCACCGCCGTGGACATGGTGTTCATACCGATAAACAGCAGGCCCAGACCCAGGACGATCTGTCCGATGGTCTTTTTGTGCCCGCTTTTGATAAACATATAGAAGATGATGCCGATGACTGCCAGGATGGGGCCCAGGAAGGAGGGCTTGAGGAACATCAGCACGATGTTGTCCGACGAGATGTCGCCCAGGCTCAGCAGCTGAGCGGTGACGGTGGTGCCGATATTGGCGCCCATGATGATGCCCACCGTCTGCTCCAGCTTCATGATGCCGGCGTTGACGAAGCCCACGCACATAACGGTGGTGGCGGCTGAGCTCTGGATCAGACCGGTGACTACGGCGCCCAGCAGCACACCTTTAATGACGTTGCTGGTCAGCCGCTCCAGAATGTTCTCCAGCCGGCCGCTGGACAGCTTTTCCAGACCGTCGGTCATGGTGGACATACCAAACAGGAAGGTGGCCACCGCACCCAGCACGGCAATGATATTTCCTAATTCCACGATTCTCCCCCAAATCTGGCCCGCAGGCCAAATAGTAGTGGTACACATCAAATTTACACAGCCTAATTATAGCTCTCCGCCCGGCTCCCGTAAATGGCAGGGGCGGTTTTTCGGGAATTTTGGTGGTTGTGCCAAAATGGAGGAGTTGTTTTTAGACGAAATTTCAGAGAGCGCTGAAACTCGCTCCGTCCCCGCCCTGGCGGAGGGCGCGGTAGGTGCGGACCAGCACCACGGCGGAGATCAGGAAGGTGAGGACGTCGGATACGGGCATGGAGTAGAGGACACCGTCCAGGCCGAAAAAGCGGGGGAGGAGCAGGGACAGGCCCACGCCGAAAACCACCTCCCGGATCATGGACAGGGCGGTGGAGAGGAAGGACTTGCCCAGAGCCTGGAGATAGATGAAGGCGGCCTTGTTTACCGTGGCCAGGACCATCATGCACAGGTAGACCCGGAAGCAGCGGACGGCGAACTGGGTGTAGTAGGTACTTTCATTGGCGGCGCCGAACAGGCCGATAAGCTGGCCGGGGAAGAGCTCCACGATCACCAGTGCCAGCGCGCCCACGGCGGCCTCCGCCAGGATCAGCCGGGTAAGCAGACCGGCGGCCCGGTCCCGGCGCTCCGCTCCCAGGTTATAGCCGATGATGGGGATGCATCCGGCGGCCATGCCCACCGCCACCGAGATGACGATCTGGAAGAACTTCATGACGATGCCCAGCACCGCCAGAGGGATCTGGGCGTACTGGCTCTGGGAGAAGATGGGGTCCAGAGCGCCGTATTTCAGGGTCATGTTCTGGATGGCGGCCATGGCGGCCACCAGGGAGATCTGGGAGAGAAAGCTGCAGATGCCCAGGGGCAGATAGCGTTTAGCCAGGTCCCCGTGGAGCCGGAAGCAGCTTCTGTCCAGCCGGACGGCCTTCATGCGGCACAGGTACCGGACGGACAGCAGGGCGGTGAGGATCTGCCCCAGGATGGTGGCCACGGCGGCTCCCATCATGCCCCACCGGAAGCCGAAGATGAACACCGGGTCCAGGACCAGGTTGACCGCCGCCCCTGCCAGGGTGGAGGCCATGGCGAACCGGGGGCTGCCGTCGGAGCGGATGATGGGATTCATGGCCTGGCCGAACATGTAGAAGGGCACTCCCAGGGTGATCCAGAAGAAATACTCCTTGGCGCAGGCGTAGGTCTCCTGGTTGACCTGGCCGCCGAACATGGTGAGGATCTGCTGGGAGAAGAGCAGGTAGCAGGCGGTCAGCAGGATGCCCAGCAGCACGCTGAGCAGGATGGCGCTGCCGATGCTCTTCCTGGCCCGGTCGGTCTGGCCGGAGCCCAGGCTGATGCTGACGAAGGCGCAGCAGCCGTCGCCGATCATCACCGCGATGGCCAGAGCCACCACGGTCAGGGGAAAGACCACCGTGTTGGCGGCGTTGCCGTAGGAGCCCAGGTAGCTGGCGTTGGCGATGAAGATCTGGTCCACGATATTGTACAGGGCCGCCACCAGCAGGGAGATGATACAGGGGATGGCGTAGCGCCGCATCAGGCTTCCGATGGGCTGGGTGACCAGAAATGAGTTGGATTGTTCGTGCATAAGCAGCAGCCTCCTTTTTTGCTGGACCCTTTGACGGGCGACAAAAAAGCGTGTGGCCGAAAGCTGGATTTATGCCTTCGGCCACACGCTATACACTTATTATAAAATGCCGTCCGCCCTTTTTCAAAGGCAGATTTCAACAAAACCGCAGGTGCTGTTCTCTGCTGTTTTTGAGAGGAAGGCTCAGGCCTGATCGGCGGCCTTCCGGGGCTTGGAGGCAAAGGCGTCCCCGTGGACGATGTACCGGGAGACCACCTTGTACACCAGAAAGGTGACCACAGAATTGGCACCGGCCTTGATCAGGTTGAAGGGGGCGATGAAGGGGAACAGCAGGGTGTCCACATAAGCCCGGTTGGCGGCCACGGCGGCGGCGTCGCTCCAGTCGGGGGTGATGAAGTAGGGGGTGATGAAGTGGTTGAACACCATCATGGCGGCGGTCATGGCCAGCACGCCGGCCGCCAGGGCGATCACCGCGCCGGAGCGGGTGTGGCGGATCTTATAGATGGTGCCCGCCACCAGCACCAGGGTGGAGGTGGCAAAGATGTGCATGGCGATGCCCATCACGCCGCTCTGGGCGCTGACGGTAAAGCCCTGGATCAGGCTGGCCACCACCGTCAGCACGATGCCGGCCAGGGGACCGTAGGCGAAGGTGCCGATCAGGATGGGGATGTCGGCGGGGTCATACTCCAGGAAGGCCACCGGGGCGAAGATGGGGAAGTGGACCAGGGACACCAGAACAATGGACAGAGCCACCAGCATGGCCATGACAGCCAGCTTCTTGATGCGGGCGGATCTTGCGGACATAAAAAACACTCCTTAGAAATCAGTAACACCTGAAAGACCATGTCTTCCAGGTGTCAAAATCAAAGGAGCATGCGCAATTTCAACACATCTTCTTCCATCCAGACTTCGCGCCCCACTGTGCGCGTCACTGTCGGTCCCGGAGTTCCACCGGGTCAGCCGAAAAGGCTCGCGGACTGTACCGCCGATCGGGATTTTCACCCTGCCCTGAAGACATTTCATTCAGTTGTTCCACCCTCATTATACACAGTCCGAAGAAAAAAGCAACCCCTAAATGGGACTTTTCAGAAAAACAAATGTTCGATAAATCGTTGACTTGTCCCTGTGGATATAATACAATGGAGAAGCTGAATTTACTTTGCTCGGATGGGAGGCGGCGGGCATGGAGCGGAGGACCACGTGCTGCTTTACCGGTCACCGGCCGGAAAAGCTGCCCTGGAAGGACAACGAGACTGATCCCCGGTGCATTGCGCTGAAGGGGCGGCTGGATGAAGCGGTGGAGGAGGCCTATGACCGGGGCATGCGGCATTTCATGTGCGGCATGGCACGGGGAGCGGACTTTTATTTCTGCGAGGCGGTGCTGAAGCTGCGCCGGCGGTGCCCGGACGTGACGCTGGAGGCGGTGATCCCCTGCGAGGAGCAGGCCGCCCACTGGCGGGAACGGGAGCGGGAGCGGTACTTCACGCTGGTGGAGCGCTGTGACCAGGAGACCATGGTGCAGCGCCATTACGACAAGGGGTGCATGCTGCGCCGCAACCGCTACATGGTGGACCGTTCCGCCCTGCTCATCGCCGTGTACGACGGGATGCTGGGAGGCACCATGTATACCCTGACCTACGCCATGCGCCAGGGGCTGGACGTGAAGATCCTGGACATATAAAAGAAAGGGCCCATCCGCAATGGATGGGCCCTTTTCTCAGCTGTGGCAGCAGCCCTTGGGCTCCCGGCAGCAGTCGTGGGAGGGGTTGGGATCGTTGGGCGGGAAGAACTCGTTGACGGGGAACTTGACATGGCGGAACATCTCGCAGGGGTCCTCGTCGTTGCCGCCGCAGGCGCACTCCTTTTCGGGCATGCAGTAGTCGTACACCGGCATGAGCAGCTGGGAATCACGCTCCAGACGGATGATGGAGAACTGGCCCAGAGTGACGTAAATGCGCTTGTTGTCGCCGCCGAAGCACAGGTCGCTGCCGAAGCAGGAGCAGATGCAGGGGGGCACGTCGGACAGGGGGCAGTCGCAGGGGTGGCACTCGCACACGTCCACCAGCTTCATGTTGAGGACGATGGGGTCCACCACCTCCACCACGGCGGTGGGGAGATTGGTCTTGCGCAGGCTCTGTTCATCCAGGCCGTCCACCGACAGCTCGGAGGAGAACACCTTGGCGCTGCCCTCGCTGCCGAAGAGGATGACCCGCTTGTCAAAGACGCACAGGCCGCTGACCTCCACAGGCCGGGCGGCGCCCACGAAGGCGTCGGCGGTGACCTTGTAGAAGTAGCGCACATCCACAGTGTAGAAGCCCCGGTGGAAGCTCACCGGCTCCACGTCGATGTAAACATACAGCAGCTCGGCGCTGCCGGCCTTGATGCTGACAGCCCGCTCAATGGCGGCCTGGGAGCACTGGGTGGGGTAGAAACGAAGATCCTCGATACAATCCTTATCGGAAGATACAGCGCCTTATAGATAGAAAAAAGCTCCCCCTCAAAAGGGTTTTAGGTCGAATCTCAGCTGAAAGTCGGCAGGCGCGGTTTTCTTCTTTTTTTCATACCACACGGCGTCCAGGACCCCCTTCAGCATGGCGTTGCGTCCGGCGGCGTCGGCGGCGCCGTAGGCGTCCAGCACCCCTCGGATCTTTCCGGCCAGGGAGTCAGAGGCCGCCAGCCTGGCCTGCTCGAGGGTGCGCTCGGTCTCCCGCCGGAGGCGCTCCAGGCCGGCGATTTTCTCCCTCACCGCCCCCAGCCGCTCCCGGAAGGTGGACAGGTCGTATTCCCCCAACTCCAGCAGCTCATACAGCCGGCTCTTCTGCCGCTGGGCGGCGGCCAGCTCCTTTTGGACGGCCGCCAGGGTGCTGTCCAGTACCGCGGTGTTCCGGCCGGTCCCGGCCTGGTGTTCCAGCTCCAGCTGGGCCAGAGCATCCTCCAGGTAGGTGAGGATACGCCCTTCCACCAGCTCGAACCTGGTAGAGGCGCAGCACCCCGGCTTGGTGCAGAGCAGGTAGGGGGTGCCCCGCATGGTCACACGCTGCATGTGCTGCCCGCAGTTGGCGCACAGCACCACCCCCGCCAGAGCGCTGCGCACCGTCCCGTCCCGCCTGGAGGGATGATACCGCCCGGCCAGAATGGCCTGCACCTGGTCGTAGGTCTCCTGGGACACGATGGCCGGGTGTATCCCGTCCACGATGGTCCATTGCTCCCTGGGGTTGCAGATGGTGATGTGCTTGGGATTGCCCTTGGCCCCCTTGCGGATGTGGGTCTTCTGATCCCATACGATCTTGCCGGCAAAGGTGGGGTTGCGCAAAATGTGAGCCACGCTGTTCCGGGTGAACTCCGCCGAGCGGTGGGGCTTGGCGCCCAGAGAATTGACGTACCGGGCGATGGACACACAGCCGTAGCCCTGGAGGTAGAGGTCGTACATCATCCGCACGAATTTGGCCTCCGGCTCGTAGATCTCCAGGGTGGGCTTCCGGTCCACCGTTACCTTTCGGTAGCCGTAGGGGGCGTTGGCCACATAGCAGCCGTCCTGGATGGTCTGCTTCAGGCCGCGGCGCAGCCGCTTGTTGATGATCTTGTACTCCCGGCGGCTCATGAAGGTCTTGAACTCCGCCATCTCGTCGTCCAGATCGTCGGACAGGTCGTAGGTCTTTTCCGGGGTGACGATCAGGGTGCCGGAATCCCGGAAGGCGTCCAGAATGATGCCCTGGTCCTTCATCCGGCCCCGGGAGAGCCGGTCCAGATCCATCACCAGTACCGCGTCATACCGGCCGTCCTCCACGTCCTCCAGCAGCCGCAGCATCTCCGGACGGGCGTACAGACTCTCTCCGCTGACTACCTCGTAATAGGTCTCAGTGATGTGGATATCGTGGGCGGCGGCGAAGGCGGCCAGGGCCTTCCGGTGCCTGGCCAGCACCTCCTCGGTGTCCATGCCCTCCTCCATCCGGGATTTGCGGAGATATTGCGCCGCGTTCATGTCTGTCACCTCCTGGAGAAAAATGATACATATGTTCGATATCGGGCGGAAAAAGAGGCCGGGGCGTGAGCCCCGGCTCTTTTGTACTTCCTGATTATTTTACAGCACTCTCTCGCTGATCATGCGGCAAATGTCAGCCACATTGCAGTTGGCGGTAAACTCGAACTTTACCTTCCCCAAACCGGAAAACCACAGCTCCAATTCACTGTCCAGATCCAGCACACCGGCCGTTTCAACGGAAAACGCCTGGATTTTGCTGTATGGCAGGCTGGAGAAGTCCTTCTTCTTTCCGGTAAGGCCCTGAACGTTGATGGCAAAGATACGCTTGGTTGTAAATACTACGCCGTCCCGAATGGTTTGGAAAGACTGGATGACAGTTTCGCCGGGCACGAACATGGGCTGAATCATGGGGAGAAAATTCTGGTCCGGGACAGGCTTTAACTTTAAGTAAGCTGCATTTTTAAAGTCGATCACGTTGCATACTCCTCTCATTTAACCAAGATTTTCCTCTGGATACCCGTTTGCGAAATAAAATTTTTGCAAAATTTGTTGAAAAGGTGGGGGTGTTCTCCGTATAAGGATAAATAGAAGGACCTTCTAAGAAACCTGACTTTTTGCGCAAAAAGAAACGTCCACGGGCATCCGTACTGCAAATCATATCATACAACCGGGAAAAGGACAACCTAAAAGAAGGAAAAACTTAGAAACTCAGGGAATGGTGTAAACATAAGCCATAACGTGACGAGAAGGGACCGCGCCGGAAATCCTCATAGGACATCCGTACGGAAACATACAACAAAATGGGGGAGGTGCGGTACATATGTGGGAGCTGAACATCGAGCCTGTGGAGGAGCTGGTGGTCACGGCCAGGATCCTTCACGAAAAGATCGGCCGGCATGAGGTGGACACCGTCATGACCCGCCGGAGGGGACTGCACTGGCTCACCGAGCTGTCGGGAAAGCGGGTGCTGGTGGACGAGAGCGCCACGATGGACGCGGGAGAGCTGGGCACCACTCTGTGCTTCACCCCTCACAAAGACATTGCGGTCAGCGCGCAGGAGCGGGCCGCCAACCGGGAGATGATCAAAAAGGCGGCGGTCAAAGCCATGCTGGACCAGGGGATTTGGTAGGGAAGATCGCCGTGAGAACACACAAAAGAGAGGCCCCGCTGTCTGGGGCGCAATTATTACAAGGAGGGCAGGGTCTGTGAAAGAGTGTCATTTCAATGTGGAGCTGGCCCGGCGCCATGGCGTGAATGGAGCCATTTTCCTCCACGCCATGGCCTTTTGGGTCGGGAAAAACCAAGCCGCCGGTCGGCACTTCCACGAGGGCCGCACCTGGACATATAACACGCTGGAGGCACTGGCCGGGCAGTTCCCGTTCTGGAGCCGCCGGCAGGTGGAGGGGATCGTGGCAAAGCTGAAGAAGGACGGGGTGCTGTTCACCGGGAACTTCAGCCGGGACAAGACCGACCGGACGGTCTGGTACGCTCTGGCGGACAGCGTGCTGGAGGTGTACGGTCTCCTTACGCCTCCCATTTCACCAAACGGTGAATTGCATCCCCCCAAAACGGGAAAACCATTTCCCCGTTCGGTGAAATGTAATAAGGAAACAGTTACTAACCAGTTAAATATATCCCCTGATATTCCCCAAGTGGACAAGCCCGGTCAGGCTCAGCCGCCGGGGATGATCGTCCGTGAGGAGGTGCCCACATGGTAAGTCTGGAGGCCAACGACCGCCTGTCCAGTCAGGAGGCGGTGCTGGGCTCCCTGCTGATCGAGCCCAAGCTGATCGGGCCGGTGCTGGGGAAGGTAGCGGACCGGGACTTCCTGGACGACGCCTACCGGCAGATCTTCCAGGCCATCCGGGCCCAGTTCGTCAGCGGCAAGCCGGTGGACCCGGTGACCGTCCGGGACAGGCTGGGCGGGGGAGAGACCTGGAGCAGGCTGCTGCTTGAGATCATGGAGGACACGCCTACCGCCGCCAACATCTGGGAGTATGTGCCCCGGATGCAGGAGCAGGCCCGGCTGTTCCGGGGCCGTGAGATCGCCCAGGACCTTGCCAGGGTCAGCGACATGGAGGAGCTCCGCCGGGGGCTGGACAAGCTCCAGGCCCTCACCGTGGAGCGGCAGGACGTGGGGCGGATGAACATGGAGCAGATGCTGCAATCCTTCTGGCAGCGGCACACCACGCCCCACCGGTATCTGACCTGGGGGCTGTCCAAGCTGGACCAGCAGCTTTTTGCGGACCTGGGGGACATGATCGTGCTGGGCGGCTACCCCTCCGCCGGCAAGACCGCCCTGGCGGTGTCCTTCGCCTACCACCAGAGCGCGGAAAAGCGGGTGGGGTTTTACTCCCTGGAGACCAGCCGGTACAAGCTGGCCGACCGGCTGATCGCCGGCATGGCGGGCATCGAGATGGCCGCCATCAAGCGGGGGGAGCTCACCGAGGCGGAGTGGACCCGGGCGGCTGACGCGGCACCCAAGATCCTCAGGCACCAGCTGGAGCTGATCGACGCCTCCGGCATGACGGCCGGCGACATCCGGGCGGACGCCCTGGCCAACCGGTACCAGATCGTCTATGTGGACTATCTCCAGATCGTGGAGCCGGAGAACCGCAGGGCCAACCGCACGGAGCAGGTGTCCGCCATCAGCCGGGCCTTTCAGCAGATGGCCCACGGCAGCGGCATCCTGGTGGTGGCCCTGTCCCAGCTGGCGCGCTCGGAAAAGGCCAGGGACGATAGCAGGTACGTCGAGCCCACCATGAGCGACCTGCGGGAGTCGGGGCAGATCGAGCAGGACGCCGACGCCGTCCTGCTGCTCTACCTGGAGGAGCCGTCCCGGCCCAACGAGAGCCGCCGGGTGCTCAAGCTGGCCAAAAACAAGGACGGCGAGCGGGGTCGGATGTACCTGGCCTTTGACGGGGCCCATCAGCGGTTCCGCCAGGCCGGGGCCGATCAGACGTAAAACAGGCGCCGTCCACATGCGGGGCGGCGCCTGTCCGGCGTCAATCCTGGGAATTGGGGTGGTAGACCTTCATGTGAGGGCCGGAAGTGCCGGCGATGATGGGATTCGCCTTTTCCTTTCCGTGCTTGGCCTTGCCCTGAATTTCGGGAACGGGTGCCTGTTCGTTGCGGGGCTGGGTGTGGGTCCGCTCCGGACGCGCCATGCCTTGTTTGGCCATACTGATATCACCTCGATAACTGCGGCTTAAAACAGCTGCTTTACCTCGTTTGCCATGCGTTTGAGATCTTCCAGGGTCGCAGGCTGCTGCTTGCGGGCGCGGATTTTTGCCTGGATATAGCCGGGCAGCTGGGCAAAATAGGCTTCCATGGCCGGGTCTTCCATCAAATTGGCGTATCTGTCGCTGTAAGTGGGTTCCATGCAAATCACCTCCGAGGATAGCATGCCCACCGGTCATGCAGTTATGATAAGAGAAAAAAGATGGAGGCTCAGAGGACCGTGACATTGGTTGAACCTGTATTGTATCATAGATCGGTAAGAGCAGGAGGGAGCGGCTGATTAAAAGACGCTATATCCTCCTCCTTGCAGGAATCATAGATCTTCTTGGTGTGTATGCAGACGGCCTCCCGGATACAAGCGGTATCCTGCACGGGACCGGGCATAACCTTCTCAGGCATTGCAATACCTCCTAGCAGATATTGAAAGGGGAAACCCTTCCGCACCATTCTATGTGCGTCCGGCGGGTTGGTGCCCGAAGCAAGTCAAAAAGAGGGATGGCCCGTCTGCGGCAAGCAGAAAAAAGCGGAATTTTGTGAAACGATTGGCGGTCCTGGACCGAATATATCATCAGAGAAGGGCGGTGAGGCAGTGGAGGAAGAACGCAAATGGATCCGGGACATCCAGCGCCGCGGGTCCCGGCAGGCGGCGGACCAGCTGGTCCGGGCCTACTATGACGAGATCTACCGCTTCGCCGTCCGGCAGACCGGCCATAAGGAGGACGCCATGGACCTGACCCAGACCATTTTTCTGGCGGTGCTCCGGTCCCTGCCCGCCTTTGACGGGCGGAAGGCCTCCTTCCGCACCTGGCTGTACCGCATCGCGGTGAACAAGGCCATCGACTGCCGCCGGATGGTCCGGGAGGACGTGGTGCCCCTGGAGGAGACCGAAGCGCCCGACCGGACCGACTTTGCCGCCCAGGTCCAGGACCGGGACCTGCTGAACCGGCTGGAGGACTACGTCTCCGGCCTGGACCCGGAGACCCAGGCGGTGTATCGCCTGCGGGTGTACGGAGAGCGCACCTTTCCCGAGATCGCCGCCGCCCTGGGCCGGCCGGAGGCGGCGGTGAAGACCCGCTACTACCGGCTGATGGCCCGGCTGAGAAAGGAGTTTGGATGATATGGAGCGCTGGAACGAACCCATGCCCGCCCGATGGGAGCGGGAGGCGGAGATCGCCGCCATCCTGGACCGGGGGCTGGTCCCACGGCCCGGCCTGACCGCCGTCCTCCGGTCCGCCCTGGACGCCCGGGTGCTCTTTTTCGGGGTGGCCGACTGCATCTTTCTGAGCATCCTGGCGGCGGTGCTGCTGCTGATCCCTCTGCTGGCAGCTGCCCTTCAAATGGCCGCCGTGGTCCCCATGCTCTTTCTGGCCTCCCCGGCGCTGTACGCCCTGCTGCTGGGCCTCACCGCCTGGAAGGAGGCCCAGTCCGGCCTGCTGGACTGGAAGCGGAGCTGCCGGCTGTCCGTCCGGGCGGTGACCGCCCTGCGGATGGTGGTGTTCGGCGGCGGCTCGGTGCTGGTGTGGGTGCCGGTGAACCTGTGGCTGTGGAAAGCGATGGGAGGGGAACTGCCCCTGAGCTGGATGCTGGGGGTGTCCCTGTCCAGCCTGTTCCTCTACGGCCTGCTGTCCCTGATCTGCCTGGAGAGACGGGGACGGGGGCAACTGGTCGCTCCGCCGGTCATCTGGGCGGCCCTGGGGGGCCTGCTGCTGATGTGGGACGGGGCGTCGGCCTGGCTGGCCGCCCTGCCCGGGGCGGTGTTTCTGGCCCTGGCCGGGGGAGCCCTGGCCTTGTACCTGCTGGAATTGAGACGGTTCTGCCTGGGGCGGAGGAGAGGAGAGACTTATGCTTTCAGTTGAACATGTGACCAAGCGCTATGGGACATTCACCGCTCTGGAGGACGTGAACCTGGCCTTTGAGCCGGGAGTGTACGGCCTGCTGGCCCCCAACGGGGCGGGCAAGACCACCCTCATTAAGCTGCTGGCTACCCTGCTGTTCCCCACGGAGGGGCAGATTTTGTGGGACGGGGAGGACATCCACACCCTGGGTGCGGAGTACCGGAGCCTGCTGGGCTATCTGCCTCAGGACTTCGGCTTCTACCCCTCCTACACCGCCCGGCAGTTCCTCCGCTACGCCGCCGCTCTCCAGTGCCTGCCCAAGGGAGAGGCGGAGAAGCGCATTGCGGAGCTGCTGGACACCGTGGGCCTGTCCGACGCGGCGGACAAGAAGCTAAAAACCTTCTCCGGCGGCATGCGCCAGCGGGTGGGCATCGCCGTGGCCATGCTCACGGACCCCAGGCTGCTGCTGCTGGACGAGCCCACCGCCGGACTGGATCCCCGGGAGCGGGTGCGGTTCCGCAACCTGATCCACGCCCTGGCCGCCGACCGCATCGTCATCCTGTCCACCCACATCGTCTCGGACATCGAGACCATCGCCGGGCAGATCGTCATGTTCAAAGACCATAAGCTGTACTGCTGCGACAGCCCCGCCCGCATCTGCGCCCAGTGGAAGGGCAAGGTGTGGCAGGTGCCGGAGGGAGCCGCCCTGGGCCCGGACCAGCTGGTTCTCAGCGAAGGCCAGAGCGAGGCAGGGGCGGTGTTGCGGG
The DNA here is from genome assembly GCF_052065355.1 of Flavonifractor sp. HCP28S3_F3. Classification (NCBI taxonomy): domain Bacteria; kingdom Bacillati; phylum Bacillota; class Clostridia; order Eubacteriales; family Oscillospiraceae; genus Flavonifractor; species Flavonifractor sp. HCP28S3_F3. The sequence continues at coordinate 204,774 of NZ_JBQHUF010000005.1, read as the reverse complement.
TGCTGTCCGACACGGCCCCGGCGGGTGCTGTCCCTGTGACGCCCGGCCTGGAGGATGCCTTCCTGGCCATCTACCGGGAGGAGGGAGGAGCATGAGGCTGGCGGTGTGGGAATGGCGAAAACTGTTCCGCATGCCCGCCCTGTGGGTGTTCGTGGGGCTGTGCCTAGTGTTCAACGGCCTGCTGCTGTCCAGTCCCTCCGCCCTGGACCGGTCCTTCTTCAACGATACCTCGGCGGACGCCGCCGCCCTGGGCCAGCGGGTGGACGAGGCGTTCCTGGCGGGGCTGGACGCCCTGCCAGACACGGAGAACCGGGAAATTTTGCGTCAGTCGGTGGAGGGACTGGAGAATATCTTTACAGACTACGACACCGGGGAGCTGACCGACTTTTACCAGAATCTGATGGAGGGGGACCCCCTGGCCCAGAGCTGGATGGCCTGGAAGTACGACCTGCTCCAGGCCCGGGTGGACCACCTGGCCCAGACCGGCGCGGCCATGGACCTGTATGTGGGGCCCATCACCTTTAACAGCCATCAGTACCTCTATGATACCCTGTTCCGGGCCGTCGTGGCCGAGGGTATTCTGCTGGGTCTGCTGTGCGCCCTCTATCTGGTGGGGTATGAGGGCATGACCGGCACACGCGCCCTGACCTGCGCCAGCCGGACGGGTCGGAAGCTGTGGCGGAGCAAGACTCTGGCCGCTCTGGCCGCCGCCCTGGGCCTCTACGCCCTGCTGGTTCTGCTCACCCTGGGACCTTACCTGATTCTGTGGGACTACGGCGGCATCTGGTCAGCCAGCGTGTCCAGCCAGTTCAACTATTTGGTGGATATGCTCTACTCCCGCCCCTTCCTTACCTGGGCGGACTTCACCGTGGGGAGCTATTTTGCCGCCATGGTGGCGGCCGGCGGGGCGCTGGTGGCGGTCTTTACCCTGATAGGGGCCGTGGCGGGCCTGCTGGTGGGCAATACTTACGGGGCGGCCATCGCCGCGGCGGCCTTATGCGCCCTGATGATCGGCCTGGCCTCTGCCCTGGTCAACGGCCTTGGGCTGTGGTGGGCCTACCTGCTCACCACCTTTTCCCCGGCCTATCTGTGGCTGGCTGTCAACGGCTGGTTCACCGAGCTGGGGCAGGGAGGGCTGGTGCCCTGGCAGGAGACGGTGGGCCTGGCCCTCAACCTGTTGGTGTGGGGCGGCTTCACCCTGCTGGCCCTGAGGCGGTTCGGAAGAAAGGATGTGGCGTAAATGGCTCTGCTGAAATGGGAACTGAAAAAGATCTGGCGGCCCGGCCTGCTGCTGGCCATCGCCCTCATCGGCCTTGTGTTTTATGACGCGCGGCCCGGTTTTTATCTGGAATACTTCTGGGATGCAAGTAACTTGCGGCTCTCCGCCGGCTGGCTGGAAGCCTACGGCACCACCATGGAGCCGGAGGAGCGGGCTCAGCTGGACGGCCAGCTGGAAGAGCTGGAGGCGGAGTTTGCCGAGCAGGTGGCCCAGATCTCCGGGGCCGCGGAGGCGGGGATCACTGATTATGAGAGCTACCTGGACTGGGAGGAGAGTTACCACAACAGCACCCGGGCAGAGGCACAGACAGAGGAGGACTCCGACCTGTACTGGGGTATCTACTACGCCACCAACCGGAACACAATAGAAGCGCTGCTTCAGTTTGTGGAGAACTATGACACCCTGGCAGCCGGTGAAAAGCCAGAGGTCTGGGGCAGTGAGGTGGGGGAGTATTCTCCCGCCCACCAGCCCAGCGTGCAGCGGGTGGAGGACGTGAGAACGGAGGGCGTGTCCGGGTTCCTGCCCGCCGCCGCCATCGGTTCCGCCGACGACTTCTTTCACTACTTCGCCATCTGGTGCGTCTTCAGCGCGGTGCTGCTGCTGTCCCCCACCCTGGTGCGGGACGCCCTCCGCCGCACCAGAGCCATGCAGTGGGCTTCCCGCCGGGGGCGGGGGGTGCTGAACGCCCAGATGGGGGCGGCTCTGCTGTCCGGGGCGCTGCTCACCCTGCTCAACTGCGCAATTTACCTGGGCCCCTTCCTGGCCACCGGTGCCCTGCGGTTTTGGAACTGCTCCCTGGTCAGCGTGTGGAACAGCTTCTCCTTCCCCTGGTTCGACTGGACCTACGGCCAGTATCTGCTGATCCTGCTGGGGCTTACCTTCCTGCTGACCCTGGCGGCCTCCGGGTTCACGGTGGTGCTCTCCCAGTTCAGTGCCAGCTATGTGGCCATGCTCCTCAAGGCCATACCCCTGATTTTTGTGCTGTGCTGGGGCGTGGTGCCCTGGATCATGGCGGGAGCGGGGCTGTTTTCCGGCAGACCCGTCCGGCTCACCGGCCTGCCGGGTACGGAGTTCATCTGCGCCGTCCTGACCGTCCTGCTGGCCCTGGCGCTGTGTATGCTGACCGTCCGCCGCCAGCGGCGGGCCGAACTGTAACAAAAAAGCAGGGCTCCTGTGGGAGCCCTGCTTTTCTTATTGCTTACGCCGCCGGAGCAGATCTGCCGCGATCAGCCCCGCGCAGCAGACCAGGAGTACCACGCCGATCAGGATGGCGCAGTTGCGGAAAAATTCCTCCGGCATGACCAGGATGATCTGATCCGTGGCCGGATCAAAGAGCCAGTTGTCCTTGCCGGGGAAGAAGATGGCATGGAAGACCACAAAGGCCCGCTCAAAATCCAGGGCGGCCAGGCCCCCCACCACCGCCACCAGCCCGGCGGCCAGGACGCCCGCCCAGAAGCCGGGACCCCGACCCAGGGGATGGTGGAAGCGGAGCTTTCCGTTCAGCCGCAGCCCCAGCAGCAGCGCGCATACCACGGCGGAGAGGGCCAGCACGGCGAAGTCGATCAGAAACAGCTCCCGCACGTCGGCAAAGTGGCTGCGGCCGGACTCCGACCAGGCCAGCTGCCCGGTGCCGAAGGGCTTGCCCAGCACGCAGAAGTCCAGCACCTCGTCGTAGGCCTCCCGGATCACCTCTTCCGACCAGCCGGTACGCTCCGGCAGGTCCAGGGCGTCGATCTGGACGTAGTAGAAGGGGCGGAACAGGATGGGCACGGCGATGGAGAAGCTCAGCACCAACAGGGCCAGGGCCACCGTACATAGCAGGGAGGCCAGTCTGGAGGGTTTCATATCAATCACACAGCTTTCCGGCGGAGAGAGTAATGAGCACCTGGGAGGGGAGGTAGAACAGCCACATCCCCACCTGGGCGAAGGGGAGCAGGACCAGCACCGGCGCCTCCGGCAGGAGAGGGGCCAGATTGCACAGGCCCACGCACAGGTCGCACCCCATAAAGAGGAAGAGTCCCACAGCCAGCATCCGGCCCCGCCGGCCCAGGGACAGGGCGGTAAAGGCGTTGGCGGTCAGCTGGGAGAAGTAGAGCAAGGTCAGGGCGGTGAGCGGGTCCAGGACCCCCAGCGCCCCGCCTGCGGCCAGCAGCACAGCGGCCAGCCCGCCCCGGAACGCCAGGGTATGGGCCCAGGGCCGTCTGCCCGCCCGCTGGAGCCGGATCAGGTAGAGGACCTGCACCACACAGAAGGAGGCCACCCCTGCCGTGTACCAGCGGTCCAGCACCAGGAGAAAGAGGTCAGCCAGCAGGGTGAAGGCCAGGGCGACCCGGGTCAGCCTGAGGTCTGTATTCCGGCTGTGACCCAGCAGATAGCAGAAGCACAGCAGGATGGACAGATATTTGATGGGTACATCCAGGCCGCTGCCCGGCAGGAACAGGTCCAGGCCCAGGAAGGCGGCGTACAGACAGCCCTCCGCAATCAGAAAAGGAACCGGATTTCTTCTCATTTCCGGAACCGCTCCAGCAGCTTGCGCTCCCAGTAATCGCCGTATTTCATACCCACCAGGAACACTGCGATCCCGGCCAGGGCCAGCAGGGCCATGGCCCAGGGAGGAATGGACAGGGCGGAGCCGCCCAGGGCGGACGCCACCAGCAGACCCCAGGGCCGGGTGACGAGCACGATGACCAGGAACCGGCGGAAGGATATAGAGGTAAGGCCGGCCAGGATGCAGATCAGGTCGTCAGGGAAGAAGGGGAAGAGGAAGACCAGGATCAGAAAGACGTCCTGCTTGCGGCGGATGACGTCCAGGTACCGGCTGGTGACCGACTGGCTGACCATCCGATCTACAAAGGACTGGCCCAGGTTTCTGGCCAGCAGGAACACCACCACGGAGCCCAGCACCACCGCCAGCCAGGTGAGCAGGAAGGAGACCCAGGTGCCGAACAGAAGTCCGCCGGCCAGGGCGGTGATGTTGCTGGGGATGGGGGCCAGCATGACGGACAGGAACTGGATCAGGAAGAAGAACAGGTGGGTGTAGGGGGTAAAGCGCTGGATATAGTCCCGCATGTCCTGTTCGGAGCCGAGGGCGGCAAAGAATCCGCTCTTCCAGAGCAGAAGGACGCCGCCCGCCGCCAGCAGCACGGCCAGCAGCAGTGTGATCAGCCACTTTCGTTTCATCCGTTTCCGTCTCCCTGTTGTATACAAAATCAAAAAGGGCCGGATGGCTGCCATCCGGCCCCGCTCTAACAGGCTACCATGTTTTGGACCTGTATTCCAGTGGTATTTTATTAACATTTTCCATATAAACAAAAAACCCACACCCGACACGGTGTGGTTTCTGCCTGTCATACTCAGCGCTCACTGTAAACAACAGATTCGTCACTGCCGAAGATCAGCTCGTCCACATCGGAAACATCAATACCCTTATAAATGATCATATGCATCCACCTCCTTTCACTTGATTGGATTCAGTATAGCACCTTTCTCAGAAAAATGCAAGAGAAATATGTAATGCTTGCATAATAAAATTGTAGAGGAATAGTAAAGAAACGAGCAAAACAAGAGATGCCGGGATCAAAATGGTATGAGACGCCAATAATTTGACCCTTTCGGCGCCTGCTGGGGCGCATTTGCCGGATGCGCTCGGCGATGGGGCAACGGCAGGTATGGCATAAACCAAGGCGGAACTTGCACCTGCTGAACGCGGCAGAGAGGGCCTGCCGGAAAAAGACTATGCTGGCAGAATATTGTTTTGACCGGGACGGATTGATAAAATAAAAAAGGTATAAAAAGCGGAAAAGGGTGATCGATTATGAAAGGGAAACGATGGCTGAGCATCCTGCTGACGGCCGCCATGCTGCTGTCCCTAAGCGTGCCGTGGGCGGCTGCGGAGGAGCCGGGGGACGGGACGATCCCGTCGGAGGAGATCCCGGCGGCCGCTGAGCCCGCCGGAACGGAAAGAAGTGAGCCTGCTCCGGAAGAGGAGGAGCTGGAGCTCCAGGCCAATTTGGGCTCGTTTTATACGGATGATTTCAGCTGTACCATCCTCACCGAGAATACCGTGTCCGCGTCACCCAAAGACCGTACACTGACGGAATATACCATCCCGGAGCAGATCACCTATGGGGATGTGGTGTACACCGTAACGGAGGCCAGGTTCAGCAACTGTAACAATATAACCACCTTCACGGGAGACGGTCTGCCGGACACGGTGACCACGGTGTATTTTTACTGGTGCTCGGGACTGAAAGAGGTGGTCCTGCCGGAGACGGTGACCACCCTGAAAGACAACTGCTTTGGCTACTGTGATGCTCTGACCCGGGTGGAGATGCCGGGGGTGACCACCATCGGGACGTACGCCTTCCAGAACTGCACGGCCCTGACGGAGATCGTGATGCCCGCCAGCCTCACCTCTATCGGCAACTCCTGCTTTTACGGCTGCACCAGGCTGGAGCGGGCCGACCTGAGTGCCAGCACCGGCCTGACTCAGATGGGGACCAGTGTGTTTTACGGCTGCGCCGCCCTGGAATGGGCGGCCCTGCCTGAGGGCCTGACCGCCCTGCCCGGTTATACCTTTTATGGGTGCAGCAGTCTGACTCAGGTGGACATGGGGAATGCTGTCACGACCATCAGCACCTATGACTTCCGGAACTGTACCGCCCTGGAAAGCATTGAGCTGTCCGACACGGTGGAGGAGATCGGGCAGTATGCCTTTGACGGCTGCACCAATCTGCGTCATGTGGACTTCGGCACGTCCCTGGTCACTGTGGGCGAATATGCCTTTCGGGGGTGCAACAACCTGGAGGAGCTGATCCTCCCCGACACTGTGACGGAGATCCACCTCACCTCCTTCTGGGAGTGCTATCATCTGAAAAAAGCGGTCATTCCCGGAGGCTTGAAGACCCTTCCCGACGGGATCGTGTATGACGAGGTGACCGAGCTGGTGGTGGGGGAGGGGATCACGGAGATCCCTAACATTGCCCTGCAATACTGCAGAGAACTGACCAAGATCACGCTGCCCGAGAGCCTGGAGGTCATTGGAGAGCAGGCGTTCAACGGCTGCTCCGCCCTCAAGGAGATCGTCATCCCATCGGGGGTGACCCAGATCGGGGCATATGCCTTTGAGAACTGTACCAGCCTGACCACTGTGGACATCCAGGGGACCAATGTCTCGATCGGCACCGGGGCCTTCGGCATCCTGCCGAATCTGGAGCATGTGACTGTGGGCCGGCCCGGCGGCACCATCACCATCGGAGATTATGCCTTCCGGAGCTGCCCCCTCAGTGATTTGACCCTGCCCGAGGGCGTCACCTCTATCGGCACCTACAGCTTTGCAAATACCGGGGTGACCCATGTGGAGCTGCCCTCCACCCTGGAGCACATCGGGGATTTCGCCTTCTACAGCTGCACGGCGCTGACTGGCTCCCTGACCATCCCCGGCGGAGTGACCGAGGTGGGGAAGCAGGGCTTTGCCTTCACCGGGATCACCGACCTGACGGTGGAATACGGCGTGGAGTCCATCGGGGACTCCGCCTTCTTGGAATGCCAGTCCCTGACCAACCTCACCCTGCCGGAGAGCCTGGTCACCATCGGGGAGAGCGCCTTTGAGTTCCACAATATTTCCGCCCTGGTGATTCCGGACAGCGTGGAGACTATCGGGGCAAGTGCCTTCTATAATCCCCGCATCACCACGGACGTGATGGTCCGGGGCGATACCCTTCCCACAATGGGGGAGGAGGCATTTTGGGCGGGGGCCAGGATCTACCTGGAGGCTGACGCCGACGTGGGCAAGACCTTTGACGACGGCGTATTTACCTATGAGATCATCGACCGCGCCAGCGTCGCCGTCACCGGCCTGGTGGAGCCGGAAACCCCGCCGGAAAACGATGTGCTCCGGCTGGTCATCCCCCAGGAGGCAACCTACAACGGAAGGCTCTATCCCGTTACCCAGGTGGCCGATTATGCCTTCCAGGAAAGACCCGACTGCTTCACCTGGGTGGAGGAGGTGGTCATTCCCGAGGGAGTGACCTCCATCGGCATTCAGGCCTTTTACAATTTCTCGTCGTTGACCGACCTGCAGCTGCCGGACAGCCTGACCGAGATCGGGGCGAACGCCTTTGCTTACAGCTATAGTCTGGAGCATCTGATTCTGCCCGCTGGTGTGACCACCGTGGGGAGCGGGGCCTTTGCCGACTGCCGCCTGAAGAGTGTCTCCCTGAAAGGGGAGATGCCGGAAACTGTGGGGGAGGGCGCCTTCCCGGAGGATGTGGTGTTTGATACCTACGATCCGCTGGCTATGGGGGAGACCTTTGCTTCCGGGGACTTTACCTTCCGGGTCACCGCCCAGGGGGACCAGCCCCAGGTGGCCGTTACCGGCTGGACCGGCAGCGGCACGGAAGTGACCCTGCCGGAGGAGGTCTATACCAGCGGCATCACCTATGCCGTCACCTCCGTGGGGGACCACGCCTTCCAGGGCTCCGGCATCACCGAGCTGGTGCTGGCTACGTCCGTCCAGACCATCGGGGAGGGTGCCTTCCAAAACTGTACACAGCTCTCTGACGTTGATTTCCAGAGCTTCTACTATGACCCCAAGCTCAGCCGGGTGGGGAAGGACGCCTTCCGGGGCTGTACCGCCCTGACCCGAATTACCCTGCCGGAGCGCACCGCCTTTGTGGATCAGGGGGCCTTTGCCGATACCGGCCTGACGGAAGCCTCCTTTGAACTCACCCAGCCGCCTCAGATCGCGGAGGGGGCCTTTGAGGAGGACGTCTCTCTGACCCTGTTCAACGGCCTGTATTACAGTAAGACCGCGGGCATGCAGTTCCAGTCCGGCGACTTCATCTTTGAGGCAGTGGAGGGCCTGGGGGTAGGGGTGATCGACGTGCTGGACACCACCAGCGAGACCATCGTGATCCCCGAGACCGCCACCTACGTCAACAACAACGGGGTAAGCTACACCTATCCCGTGACCTGGCTGGGGGCGGAGAGCCGCAACGCCTCCGGCGCCGGCCGGCTGATCCCGTCCCCCATGAGGATCCTGGACGGCACCCGGGCCAAAACCCTGGTCATTCCCGATACGGTGACCACCATTGCCACCTGGGCCTTCCTGGAGGCCCCATATTTGGAGACCATCGTCCTCCCGGACAGCGTGACGGAGATCCACGACGAGGCCTTCTGGCACGCCCTGGCCCTGAACCGCGTCGCCATGCCGGCAGGGGTGACCCAGATCGGCGCGGGGGCCTTTAAGGAGTGCGATGAGCTGGAGACGGTCACCATTTATGCCCAGGACCCCCCTGCGGTGGGGAGCAATGCCTTCCCGACACGCACCGCCATCGTGGTACCTGAGTCCGCCCTGTTCACCTACCGGTCCGCCTCCGACTGGAGCGCCTACCGGGACCAGCTGGTCTCCACTGCGGCCATGGCGGAGGTGGATGGCCTGGCTTACAGCGTCAGCGGCGGCGAGGCCAAGCTGCTGGGCTATGCCGCCGGCCAGGGCGGGCAGACCGCGCTCACCGTGCCTGCCTTTATTACCTGGCAGGGGGTGCGCTATTCCGTGACCACCGTGGCCATGTCCGCCTTTGAGGGCGATACCAGCCTGCGCAGTGTCTCCCTCCCCGACACCATCACCCAGATCGGGGAGCACGCCTTCTGGGGCTGCACGAGCCTGAGCGCCGCTGTCCTGCGCACTGTCCAGGCCCCTGTGCTGGAGGGAGAGATGTCCCTGCAGCCCGGAATTGTGGTTGTCGCCCCGGCGGATGCCGATCAGGACAGCTATTCCGGCGGACAGTGGGAGAATTACCGTGTGGAGTTTACCGGCGAGCAGACCGAGCCGGAGCCGGTGACCGGGCTGAGCGAGGTGCGGCTGGCCGGTGGCTATGAGCACTCCCTGGCCGTGCGCACCGACGGCACCCTGTGGGCCTGGGGCGACAACACCTGCGGCCAGCTGGGGGACGGCACCGGTGAGAGCCGGGACTACCCCGCCCAGGTGCCCGGCCTGGAGCATGTGGCGGCAGTGTCGGCGGGCAGCCGCAGCAGCTTTGCCATTCTGGAGGACGGCACTCTGTGGGCCTGGGGCGACAACACCTACGGCCAGCTGGGAGACGGTACCACAGAAAACCGCACCACGCCCGTGCAGATCCTGGAGAACGTGGCGGCGGTGTCGGCGGGCAGCGACCACACCCTGGCCCTGAAGATCGACGGCAGCCTGTGGGCCTGGGGCAGCAACACCTATGGCCAGCTGGGCAACGGCACCACCGTCAGCAGCTCTGTGCCCGTGCGGGTCATGACCGGTGTGACCGCCATCTCCGCCGGCGGCGTCCACTCAGCGGCGGTAAAGCTGGACGGCACCCTCTGGCTCTGGGGCCAGAAGAGCGCCATCGGCTCCGGCTGGACGTCGGGCAGCGTGGACGACTGGTATGAGTCCATCAACCACCCGGAGCAGGCTACTCCGGTCCAGAAGGCGTCCAACGTGGTTTCGGTGTCGGCAGGCGGTTTCCATGTGGCCTATGTGACCACCGACGGCGAATTGTACACCCTGGGCCAGAACACCTACGGCCAGTTGGGAGACGGCACCCAGGCCAGCAGCAACAGTCCCAAGCTGGTGCTGGAGAATGTCAAATCAGTGGCCGCCGGTGCCGACCATACCCTGGCCATCCAAAACGACGGTACCCTGTGGGCCTGGGGAGCCATTGACCGCACCAGCACCTATGTCCGCACCCCCCGGAAGATCGGGGAGAATTTTGACGCCATTGCCGCCTCTACCTGCGCCGCTTACGGCCAGGTCAAGCGGCACAACCTGGCCATCTCCGGTGAGGTGCTCTATACCTGGGGCCATAACGACCGGGGCCAGCTGGGCAACCGGGACAACATGGAGACCACCACCCCCGGCAGCATCATGTACATTACCCCCAGGGATACCACCCTGACAGGAACGGTCACCATCAGCGGCGAGGCCCGGGTGGGCCGCACCTTCAGCGTTGATACCACCCAGATCCGGGCCGACGTGGGCGCTGCCGGCCCCCTGACCCTCCAGTGGCTGCGGGACGGGACGCCCATCCCCGGCGCCAATGGGGACAGCTACACCGTTACAGCGGAGGACACCGGCAGCTGTCTCAGCCTGCGGGTCACCGCCGCCTGGTGTGTGGGCACTCTGGTCTCTGAGGCCAGCCAGGAGGTCATCAACCCCAGGAAGGTCTCCTTTGTGACGGTGGGCTCCAACCATATGCTGGCCATCCTGGAGGACGGCAGTCTGTGGGCCTGGGGCAAGAACAACGTGGGTCAGCTGGGAGACGGCACCACAGAAAACCGCACCACGCCGGTGAAGGTCATGGACGGGGTGGTTTCCGCCGCCGCCGGGCAGGACTACTCCCTGGCCGTTCTGGAGGACGGCAGTCTGTGGGGCTGGGGCGCCAACGCCTTCGGCCAGCTGGGAGACGGCACCGGCGAGCTGCGGATGGAGCCGGTGAAGATCATGGATGGCGTGAAGGAGGTCTCCGCCTCCAATACCTACGCTGCGGCGGTAAAGAACGACGGCAGTCTGTGGACCTGGGGCATGAGCCTCTACGGCCTGGGGGACAACACCACGGAGAATACGCGGCTGTCCCCGGTGAAGATCATGGAGGGTGTGGAGCACGTCTACACCGGCTTCAATGCCGCCATGGCCCTGAAGAGCGACGGCAGTCTGTGGGGCTGGGGCAGCGGTATGCTGCTGGACGGCAACGCCACCGCAACCTATCGGGCTCCGATCCCGCTGCTGTCCGGCATCGTAAAGCCCCAGGGGGCTGCGCTGGGTGTTACCCATGCGGTGTACTGCGCCGATGAACAGGTCTACACCCGGGGCGGCAATACCTACGGCCAGCTGGGGAATGGTACAACTGAGAACAGCTTTGACCTGGTGGGCCTGCTCTTTATGGATACGGTGACCTCCGTCAAAGCGGGTGCCTACCACAGCGCTGCCATCAAGCGGGACGGCGGCCTGTGGGTGTGGGGCCGCAACGACGAGGGCCAGGTGGGGAACGGCACCACCCAGAACGTCACGGAGCCCTACCAGGTCCTGTGGGATGTGGTCTTCGTGGCCGCCGGCAGCAGCAACACCGCCGCTATCAAGAGCGACGGCACCCTGTGGGTGTGGGGCTGCAATGAGTATGGCCAGCTGGGCAACGGCACCACTGAAAACGGCCTGCGCCCGGCGGAGCTGCTCTTCCTGGAGCCGGAGGAGCCGCCGGTAGAGCTTCCCACAGAGCCCGCGGCTGAGGGCCAGACAGTGACAGTCACCTCCCTGACCCGCACCGCCCCGTCAGCGGGCGCGGTGAAGATCACGGCCCAGCTCAGCCAGGACCTGCCGGAGGCCATCCTGTGCGTGGCCAGCTATGACGGGGATCGGATGACCGACATCCGCACGGCGCCTTTCCAGGAGGGCGAAGCTGTCCTGAGAAATGTGCCCTGGGATTGGTTTGACGGCAGCTGCCGCATCTTCGTCCTGGACGGCAGCCTGTGTCCTCTGATCCGCCCTGTGACCGGAACGGCCTGAGCCGGCGGGCATGCCGACCAGAGAGCGGAAATAAAAAAGAAAGACATCTGCTTGGGCAGATGTCTTTCTTTTTGCCTATGGCCGCTGAAACAGGAAAAAACGGCGCAGGGGCAATTCCATAAAAAAATAACCACACCGAAAGGTGTGGTTATTTTTCTGGCGGAGTAGGAGGGATTCGAACCCTCGAGCCGCTTTTGACGGCTACACGATTTCCAGTCGTGCTCGTTATGACCACTTCGATACTACTCCATATTCTGTTTGCCCAACGCTCTGTGGCGGACAGCGAAAATTATTATAGCACATATTTCGATTTCGTCAACCCCTATTTTGAAAAAAATAAAAGAAAAAATGAAGCGGCCCGATCCGGCAGGGGATCGGGCCGCGGTTACAATTCAGGCAAAGAAGGCGTGGGCGCCGATGGTGGCAACCAGAGTGCAGTTGCGGGCGGCCCAGCTGTTGGGGGAAACTTTGGGGTTGACGAAAAACAGCGCGTTGCCGGCGGTGTTGGCGCCGTCCAGGCACAGCTTGGCGGCGATCACGCTCTCCTCATTGGGAGTGCGCTTGATGGTGCCGCTGGAAGCGGGGGTGAACTGGTTGCGCTGGAAGATGACGTCGTAAACGGTGTTGGGGAACTGAGAGCTGGCCACGCGGTTGAGGACCACGTTGCCTACGGCGATCTTGCCCTCCAGGGACTGGTTGCCGCTCTCAGCATAGATGATGCGGGAGAGCCAGTACAGATCGTTGGAATCGTAGTAGCTGTCGCCGGACTGGATGGGGGTGCCGCCCGCGATAATGGAAGCGGTAGAGGTGGCAGCGTCCCAGGTGACCGTGGCGCCCAGCGCCTGGCACAGGGTGCGCACCGGCACCAGAATGTGGGTGTCTTCCACCTTCACGCCGTCGGGCACATACAGGTAGCGGCCGTTGGCCACGATATACTTGGCGCCGGGCTTGATGAACAGCTTCAGGCCGGGGGCGGTCACTTCCGCCTGGCCGTTGGCCCACACAGCAGTGGCGTCGGGATAGAGTGCGCGTACAATGGGAAGATAAGAGACGTAGGTGCGGTTATTCAGTACCTGCGAGGCAAATCCCGTCTCAATGGCGGTACCGTTAACGGTGACCGTGACGCCGCTCTCGGTGGCATATGCCGGGCTGGCCAACGTGAAGCAGATGGCCAGGCAGGCGAGCACACGAAGGGCTCGTTTTTTCATGGTTAGGAATCCTCCTGTTACAGTCTGTTACTTGTTGGTTGCTGAATTGTAACCACATTGTAACCACTTTTTGACCCAAAAGTCAATAGGAAATTTTGGCGTAAAAGGCAGAAGCCTTGGGGCCCAATGGATACAGGGTCCAATAAAAAATGAGCTGAGAACCTTTTTCGCCTTTTTCACGCTAAAAGTAACAACAAATGATAACAAAAAGAAACAGCCGGCAGGAGGGGAGAGGGGCCTGAAAGAGGGTTCTGGTATATCTGACCGGGAAAAGGGGCAAAAGTATTGAAAAATCTAGTGATTTTCTGATTGACTAATATTTTGCTATATGGTATAATCCCAAATTGCGCAGGTGTGCCCGCGAAAGTGGGAAAAGGGCGCAAAGCCCTGGGGCGCAAAGCCGCCAAGGAAGGAGAAGCAGCCTGATGTTGTCAGAACTCAAGCAGGGGCCCAAGGTAGTCGGCGTCAAGCAGACCAAGCGGGCCATCAACGACGGAAAGGCTGCCCGCGTATTTTTGGCGGAGGACGCCGACCCCCGGGTGACCGATCCCATCGCCAACCTGTGTGAGGAGCATTCCGTTCCTGTGGAGCGGGTGGCGCAGATGAAGGAGCTGGGCTCCGCCTGCGGCATCGCAGTGGGCAGCGCAGTGGCCGCCCTGCTGCACTAATTTTGATTTTAACGGTATAACTTTTGGTTGTTCCGTTAAAATATATATTTCAGAACAAAAGAAAGGAGGAAAACCATGCCTACGTTTAACCAGCTCGTCCGGAAGGGACGCGAGGCCGTGACCTACAAGTCCAACTCTCCCGCTATGCAGAAGGGTCTGAACACTCTGAAGAATCGGGAGACCGACCTGCCTTCTCCCCAGAAGAGAGGTGTGTGCACCGCTGTTCGTACCTCCACCCCGAAGAAGCCTAACTCCGCTCTGCGTAAGATCGCCCGTGTGCGTCTGACCAACGGCTACGAAGTTACCGCTTATATTCCCGGTGTGGGCCACAACCTGCAGGAGCACTCCGTGGTCATGATCCGCGGCGGTCGTGTTAAGGACCTGCCCGGCGTGCGTTACCACATCATCCGCGGCACTCTGGATGCCCAGGGCGTTGCCAACCGGATGCAGGGCCGTTCCAAGTACGGCGCCAAGCGGCCCAAGGCCGGCAAGAAGTAAGCATTACTTCTGTATCCAAGCAATCGAATGAATCAACGCGCGTAAAGCGCAAGGCAGTTGTCCTTGCAGAAGCGCTTACCTATATATATAGGTGCGTTTCCTGTGGGGCACTGGACAAGCAGGCACTTGTCTTACACGGGGGCTTATGAATAAGCCTTCGAGTACCTATGAAATCATACTATGAAGGAGGGAAGCAAAGTGCCCAGAAGAGGAAACGTACCCAAGCGGGAGGTTCTGCCCGATCCTATCTACAATTCCGTCCTGGTGACCAAGCTGGTCAACAGCATCATGCTGGACGGCAAGAAGGGCGTGGCCCAGAAGGTGGTCTACGGAGCTTTCGACATTATTAAGGAGAAGACCGAGAAGGACCCCCTGGACGTGTTCACCACCGCTCTGGAGAACATCATGCCGTCCCTGGAGGTCAAGGCCCGTCGTGTGGGCGGCGCCACCTACCAGGTGCCTATCGAGGTTCGGCCCGAGCGCCGGCAGACCCTGGGTCTGCGTTGGCTGACCAACTACTCCCGCAGCCGCAGCGAGAAGACCATGAAGGAGCGTCTGGCCGGCGAGATCATGGACGCCGCCAACAACCTGGGTTCCGCTGTCAAGAAGCGTGAGGATACCCACAAGATGGCCGAGTCCAACAAGGCGTTCGCTCACTACCGCTGGTAATAAGGAGTTAGAGTATGCCTAGGAAAGTTACCTTAGAGAATACCAGAAACATCGGCATCATGGCTCACATCGACGCCGGTAAGACCACTACTACCGAGCGCATCCTCTACTACACCGGCGTCAACTACAAGATCGGTGAGACCCATGACGGCACCGCCACCATGGACTGGATGGCTCAGGAGCAGGAGCGCGGCATCACCATCACTTCCGCCGCTACCACCTGCTACTGGAAGGGTTCCAAGAATCAGTTCCCCCAGACCCGTATCAACATCATCGACACCCCGGGCCACGTGGACTTCACCGTTGAGGTGGAGCGCTCCCTGCGCGTGCTGGACGGTTCCGTGACCGTTATGTGCGCCAAGGGCGGCGTGGAGCCCCAGTCTGAGACTGTGTGGCGTCAGGCCGACCACTACAAGGTCCCCCGTATGATCTACGTCAACAAGATGGACATCATGGGTGCCGATTTCTACCACGTGCTGGACATGATCCATGACCGGCTGAAGTGTAATGCCGTGCCCATCCAGCTCCCCATTGGCTCCGAGGACACCTTCAAGGGTATCATCGACCTGGTGGAGATGGACGCCGACATCTACTACGACGAGCTGGGCAAGGACATGCGCGTCGAGGAGATCCCCGCCGACATGCTGGAGCTGGCTCAGGAGTACCGCACCAAGCTGGTGGACGCCTGCGCCGACATCGACGACGAGATCATGGAGCTGGCTCTGGAAGAGAAGCCCATCCCCGAGGAGATGCTCCGCCGTGCCCTGCGTAAGGGCACCATCGAGAACCTGCTGGTTCCCGTGACCTGCGGTACCTCTTACCGCAACAAGGGCGTGCAGAAGCTGCTGGACGCCATCGTGGACTTCATGCCCTCCCCGCTGGACATCCCGGCCATCAAGGGCACCAATCCTGACACCGAGGAAGAGGACGAGCGTCCTGCCGACGACAACGCCCCCTTCGCTGCTCTGGCGTTCAAGATCATGACCGACCCCTATGTGGGCCGTCTGTCCTTCTTCCGCGTGTACTCCGGTAAGCTGACTACTGGTTCCTCCGTGCTCAACAGCACCAAGAACCAGAAGGAGCGTATGGGCCGCATCCTGCAGATGCACGCCAACCACCGTGAGGACATCGAGGAGGTCTACGCCGGTGATATCGCCGCCGCTGTTGGTCTGAAGAACACCACCACCGGCGACACTCTGTGCGACGAGAAGGCTCCCATCATTCTGGAGTCCATGGAGTTCCCCGAGCCCGTTATCCGCGTGGCTATCGAGCCCAAGACCAAGGCCGGTCAGGAGAAGATGGGCCTGGCTCTGGTGAAGCTGGCTGAGGAGGACCCCACCTTTAAGACCTACACCGACGAGGAGACTGGTCAGACCATCATCGCCGGCATGGGCGAGCTCCACCTGGAGATCATCGTGGACCGTCTGCTCCGCGAGTTCAAGGTGGAGGCCAACGTTGGCGCTCCCCAGGTTGCTTACAAGGAGACCATCAAGAAGGCTGTGGAGCAGGACACCAAGTATGCCCGTCAGTCCGGCGGTAAGGGCCAGTACGGCCACGTCCGCATCACTGTGGAGCCCAACGAGCCCGGCAAGGGCTACGAGTTCCTCAACGAGATCACCGGCGGCGTGATCCCCAAGGAGTATATCCCCGCTGTCGACGCCGGTATCCAGGGCGCCATGCAGTCTGGTATCCTGGCTGGCTATCCCGTTGTGGACGTGAAGGTGCACCTGACCTTCGGTTCCTACCACGAGGTCGACTCCTCTGAAATGGCGTTTAAGATCGCCGGTTCCATGGCCTTCAAGGAGGCCTGCCGCAAGGCCAACGCCGTGCTGCTGGAGCCTGTGATGAAGGTTTCCGTCATCGTGCCCGACGAGTATCTGGGCAACGTCATCGGCGACCTGACCAGCCGCCGCGGCATGATCCAGGGCCAGGAGAACCGTACCGGCGCCACTCAGGTGGACGCTCTGGTGCCTCTGGCCAACATGTTCGGCTACGCTACCGACCTGCGTTCTTCCACGCAGGGCCGTGGTCAGTACTCCATGGAGCCCCACAGCTATGTGGAGATTCCCAAGAGCATCGCTGACAAGATCATTGCTGAGCGGGGCCGCAAGGAGGATTAATTTCCGTCCTTTGACATTTCCTGCAACAAAGGTATTGCATTTTTTCCTGCAATGCTATACAATGTTTTCGCATTTATTGTGGAACAGGGTCTATCCCATGATTTGAATTAAGGAGGAACATCCAAAATGGCTAAGGCTAAATTTGAGCGTACCAAGCCCCATGTCAACATCGGCACCATCGGCCACGTTGACCACGGCAAGACTACTCTGACCGCTGCTATCACCAAGTATCTGGCTCTGAAGGGCCAGGCTCAGTACGAGGACTACTCCAGCATCGATAAGGCTCCCGAGGAGCGCGAGCGCGGCATCACCATCAACACCGCTCACGTTGAGTATGAGACCGACAAGCGTCACTATGCTCACGTTGACTGCCCGGGCCACGCCGACTATATCAAGAACATGATCACCGGTGCTGCTCAGATGGACGGCGCCATCCTGGTTATCGCTGCTACCGACGGCCCCATGGCTCAGACTCGTGAGCACATCCTGCTGGCCCGTCAGGTGGGCGTGCCCGCCATCGTGGTCTTCCTGAACAAGTGCGATCAGGTCGACGACGAGGAGCTGCTGGAGCTGGTGGAGATGGAGGTCCGCGAGGTCCTGTCCAAGTACGAGTTCCCCGGCGACGACATCCCCATCATCAAGGGCTCCGCTCTGAACGCTCTGACCTGCGAGTCCGGCGACATCAACGATCCCGACTTCGCCTGCATCAAGGAGCTGATGGACGCTGTCGACGACTATATCCCCACTCCTGCCCGTAACGACGACCTGCCCTTCCTGATGCCCGTCGAGGACGTGTTCACCATCACCGGCCGCGGCACCGTGGCTACCGGTCGTGTGGAGCGCGGCGTCATCAAGATGAACGAGGAAGTCGAGATCGTTGGTCTGACCGACGAGAAGAAGAAGACCGTCGTCACCGGCATCGAGATGTTCCGCAAGCTGCTGGACTACGCTGAGGCTGGCGACAACATCGGCACCCTGCTGCGCGGCATTGCCAAGACCGACATCGAGCGCGGTCAGGTTCTGTGCAAGCCCGGCTCCATTCACCCCCACACCAAGTTCGTGGGCCAGGTGTACGTCCTGAGCAAGGACGAGGGCGGCCGTCACACCCCCTTCTTCAACAACTATCGTCCTCAGTTCTACTTCCGTACCACCGACGTTACCGGCGTCATCACTCTGCCCGAGGGCACTGAGATGTGCATGCCCGGCGACAACGTCGACATGAAGGTGGAGCTGATCACCCCCATCGCCATCGAGAAGGGCCTGCGTTTCGCTATCCGTGAGGGTGGCCGTACCGTGGGTTCCGGCGTTGTTATCGACATCGAGGAGTAATTCTCCTTTTCGCAAAAGGACCTGCCATAGGGCAGGTCTTTTTGCATCTAGGAGGATGTCCGCCCGAGGGAAAAGCGTTGTTATCGACGTCGGGGAGTAATCTGTACTCCTAGGAAGAGGACCTGCCGAAAGGCAGGTCCTCTTTGCATAGGAGGGTGTCCGCCCGAGGGAAAAGCGTTGTTATCGACATCGAGGAGTAATTCTCCTTTTCTTTTCTGCCTGGGTCAGTAAAAGGCGCCGGTCATAAGACCGGCGCCTTTTTCAGTGTTCATACTTGGTTTTGCTGCCACAGCGCTTCCGTGGCGAACTGGATCTTGGTGGCACTGAAGCCAGGCTCCAGCGGATAGAGGAAATAGGTGTTGTCCGGTGTGGAGAGGGTGACACATTCTCCCTGTCCCCGGTAGTCATATTCCGTGTGGATGGAAAAGGTGGACTTGGCGGGGAAACGCAGGGTATCCGGCTCTGCTGCGCCATAGTCGGTAAAGGTGAGAGCAAAGCCGCCAGGTCCGTGTTGAAGCCGACCCTCGCCCAGTTCAATAAAATTCACCGCGTTGGGCAGAGACTGCACCCGCACTCTGGTGTCCAGCTGGTATTGGCCCTGCCGGATTTCCTCCTCCACCTGGCTGCGCTGCCACTCATACCAGTCCGGGATGTGGGAGAACCGGGGGCCTTCCAGTTTGCCCAGCTCGTCCATCCGCCAGCGGGCGCCGCAGGCGGTGCAGAAGAGCTCCGCGCCCTGAGAGGCCATGGTGAACTCCGCCCCGCAGGCGGCGCATTGATAGAGCGGATGCTCCAGACCCTCCGCCCGCCAGGGCGCGTCGATGACCATGCCCTGCTGGGCCTGCCAGGCGTACTCGTCATAGGAAAGCGCCTCCTCCACCATGCTCTGGATCTGCTCCAGGGGCAGGGAAGCGGCCTCCTCCGCTGTCAGAAGCTGCGTCACATCGGCTTCCAGCCGGACGCCCTTCCGCTTTTTCAGGTTCCAGATGGGGGACTGGAGGTAGTTGCCCCGCATGTTGATGGTGACCACAGGTACCTTCAGGTAGCGAATCAGCTTGGCGGTGGAGGGCGGCAGGCGGGAGCTGGTGCCCACATTGGCGTACCGGGCCTCAGGATAGAGCACCAGAATACCGCCGCGGTCCATACAACGGCGGATATTGCGCACCAGCGCCAGATCATTGACGAACTTCCGGGTACCCAGACAGCCTACCTGCCGGTAGGGCCACTCCCCGTAGTACTCAAAGCCCTCCAGCTCAGAGACATAGTTGGCCCGGTGGGGGAAGAGACACAGCGGGGTGACATAGAAGTCCATGAAGGCGTGGTGGGTGCCCAGCACCAGAAAGGGAGGGCGCAGCCCTTCCATGTTGACTTTGCGGATTTTCAGCTTTCCGGACCGGGTGGACAGCCAGCTCCACAGCCACAGGGCCGGCATGATCAGGGCGTTCTGCCGGGGCGGCTCCCGCTTCCGGTCAAAGGGGGTGGGGTCGATCTTCCGCCGTTTCATACGGACATTTCACCTCCTGTTTTTTTCAGTATAGCACAGGCCTGCTTCCATTTCTAGCCTGGTCGGGAAGGACTTGTCCCCAGTGGAAAGCTATGATAGAATGGATGCCGAGAGGAGGGGAAATATGCTGACCAACCTGACCAATATCACGCCGGAAGACGCGGAAGAGACCATCCAGTCTGTCAGCGGTTTTTTCAGCAATCTGAATCTGCAGAAGATCATCACCATTGTTCTGCTGTTTTTGGGCTGCATGGTGACCATGAAGATCATCCTTAAGCTGGTGGACCGGGCCTTCATTCGTCTGGAGATGGAAAAGAGCCTGCATACCTTCATCCACGCCGCCCTGCGGGTGATCCTGTGGCTGCTGACACTGTGCATCGTGCTGGACTATATGGGCGTGCCCATGACCAGTCTGGTGGCGATGCTGGGTGTCTTGGGCCTGGCTGTGTCTCTGGCCATCCAGGGGACCCTGTCCAATCTGGCCGGCGGAATCCAGATCCTGGTCTCCAAACCCTTCAAGGCGGGGGACTATGTGGAGGCCGGCGGGGTGGGCGGCACCGTGAAGGAAGTGGGCCTGGCCTACACCAAGCTGGCCACCGTGGACAACAAGGTGATCTCCGTGCCCAACGGCCAGATTTCCGGGGAAAAGATCACCAACTACTCTAGCGCGGAGCGGCGGCGGGTAGACCTGGTGTTCGGTGTGTCCTACGATAACGACCCTCAGCAGGTGATCGCCTGCATCAAGTCGGTGGTGGGCGCCCACCCCAAGGCCCTTTTTACGCCGGAGCCCTTTGTGCGCATGTCCGCCCTGAAGGACAGTGCCATCGAATATACCCTGCGGGTCTGGTGTGCCACCCCGGACTATTGGGACCTGTATTTTGACCTGCTGGAGCAGATCAAAGCCGCCTTTGACCAGAAAGGGATCGAGATCCCCTACAATCAGTTGGATGTGCGTATTGTAGAGAAGAAAGAGAGTGTGTCATAATGGGTTACGGCAAGTATTCCGCGGTAGGCCGCGGACTGAACAAGATCTTTGTCGGCGGGATCCTGTCGATTTTTTCGTTTATCCCGCTGCTGGGCAGCATCCTGGCCCTGGTGGGTCTGATTCTGACTCTGGTAGGCCTGAACGAGGCCTCCCAGGTGGAGTATGACTACAAGACGGCCTTTATGCTGAGCATTGCCGCTATCGTACTGAACGTTTTGGGGCTGTTCCTTCCGTTCATGAACCTGATCGCCAGCATCTTGAACTTTGCTGTGGTCTATTGCATCTGCAATACCACCGCCGCTATCCTGGATGCGGAAGGGGACGGCGACACCGCCGCCAAGGGCCGGTTCGTCTGGAAGCTGTACGTCGTGTGCACCATTATCATGGTGGTGTGCGGCCTGCTGGCTCTGATCCCCGGCGTGGTGATTCTGGCGGCGCTGGTCATTATCCCCACCGCCATCGCCTCCGTTGTGGCGGGCATCCAGTACCTGATCTTCCTGTACCGGGCCTCGAACTTCCTGTCCTGAAGGAAAAGGAAAACAGCGCGGCGCTGTGCAGCGCCGCGCTGTTTTATTTAGGAGGGCATCTCCAGGCCGTGGATGAAGCCGCCCAGCTGGGCGGAGAGCACGTCTCCGCCGATGACGGTGTTTTTGTAGACGAGTAGGCCGGCCTGAACGCCGGTTTCCCCGGTGGGGTAGTTGTTCACCTGATAGGTGTACCGCTTTACCCGCTTGCCGGCGTACTCCGTCAGGTCGAAGCCCTGGGAGGCCTGAAGCTCCAGGTACTGGCTGTAGGTCTCGTCAAACTCCTCCGGGATCATGAGCTCCTCCACGGAGACAGGCTCCTCCGAGACGGACCAGCCGAAGCTGCTCAGATAGGCGATCCGGTCCTCGTTGGTCTTGACGCCTTTGGGACTGACGGCGGCGGAAGCGGCGGCGTCCCGCCCTCCCGCCAGGACGGACCCGGTCACCAGAATGCCGCACACCACAGCGGCGGCCACGGCCACGGCCGCGATCCGGCCTTTGCGGATCTTGGCGGTAAAGATAAACACAGCGCAACGCTCCCTTCCCAGATGCTGGTATTTCATGGATATGGGGGAGGAGCCGGGGATATGACGGAATATGGAAAAAAGGACAAGGAGGGCGGGAAATGGAGCGCCTGGATAAAATTTTAGCCAATACGGGCCGCTGGTCCCGAAAGGAGGTCCGGGAGCTGGTGCGGGCGGGCCGGGTCACGGTGAATGGCGTGGTGGCCCGGACGCCGGAGGAGAAGCATGACCCCGCCTCTGCCTTTCTGGTGGACGGCCAGCCGGTATCGGGAGAGCGGCTGGTTTATCTGATGCTCCACAAGCCTGCGGGGCTGGTGTCGGCCACCGAGGATCCCCGGGAGCCTACGGTGCTCACGCTGCTGCCCGAGCATCTCCGCCGGGTGGGCCTGTTCCCGGCCGGGCGGCTGGACAAGGACACCGAGGGGCTGCTGCTGCTCACCAATGACGGACCCCTGGCCCACCGGCTGCTCTCTCCCCGCTGGCACGTGGACAAGACCTATTTCGTCCGGGTGGATGGCCGGCTGGAGACGGCCGACACGGAGGCCTTCCGCCGTGGTCTCACCCTGGCCGACGGCCTGGAGTGCCTGCCGGCGGGGCTGGAGATTCTGGAAGAGCCGGACACCGCCATCGTCACCCTGCGGGAGGGCAAGTATCACCAGATCAAGCGGATGCTGGCCAGCCGGGGCAAGCCGGTGCTCTACCTGAAGCGGCTGACCATGGGACCGCTGACTCTGGACCCGGCTTTGGAGTCCGGACAGTGGCGGCCTCTGACGGAAGAAGAGCTGGCGGCCCTGCGGGAAAGCGGCGGACGCCTGTGACAGCGGCGTTTTTCGACAAAAGCAAAAGGCTTTAGGCATTTTCCACAAAAAACTTTGAAAAAGATATTGAAAAGAGAGAAAAGAATCGGTATAATATTGTCTGTTAAGCGAGAAGAGCCGTAAAAGAGGTCCCGCTGCTCACTTGCGGTGGGACAATTTGAGGGTACGGAGAAATAAAGGAGGCTGACACCATGTCCAGCAGAATTTTTCAGAGCGTTGTCTTACAGATGAAGGACAGCACAGACCGGGCAATAGGCGTGATCGACTCTGAGGGAACGGTGGTGGCCTGCAACGAGCTCAGTTGCATCGGTGAGCACTGGCCCGGCGCCGTTGACGCGGTGAACCGCGGAGAGGGGGAGAGCGTCCATTTTGAGGGGCGCACCTTCAAGGCGCTGACCGGCTGGGGTTCCCAGTTCGATTATGCCGCTTTTGCCAAGGGCGAGGACGGGGAGGCCCGGATGATCTGCTCCATGGCCACTGTGGCGCTTAACGGCGCCAAGACCTATTATGAGGAAAAGCACGACAAGGCTACCTTTGTCAAGAACATCATTTCCGACAACATCCTGCTGGGCGACATCTATGTCCGGGCCAAGGAGCTGCACTTCATCTCCGAGGCGCCCCGGGCGGTGTTCCTGATCCGGCAGGTGGAGACCACTGACCCGGCGCTCATCGACGTGGTCCACGCCCTGTTCCCCGATAAGCAGGTGGACTTCGTCCTCTCCATCAGCGAGACCGACGTTGCGCTCATCAAGCAGCTCAACGAGGGCGCGGAGACCCGGGACCTGTACAAGATCGCAAAGCAGATCGAGGACAAGATCACCGACGAGCTCCACATCCGGGTGGTCATCGGCATCGGCACCATCGTGGGCCACATCCGGGAGCTGGCCCGTGCCTACAAGGAGGCGGGCATCGCCATCGACGTGGGCCGGGTGTTCGACACGGAGAAGAGCATCATCAACTACGAGAACCTGGGTATCGGCCGGCTGATCTACCAGCTGCCCACCACCCTGTGTGAGATGTTCCTCCAGGAGGTCTTTAAGAAGAACCCCATCGACGCGCTGGATCAGGAGACCCTGTTCACCATCAACAAGTTCTTTGAGAATAACCTGAACGTGTCCGAGACCGCCCGGAAGCTCTTTGTCCACCGGAACACCCTGGTGTACCGTCTGGAAAAGATCAAGAAGCTCACCGGGCTGGATCTGCGGGAGTTTGACGACGCCATCACCTTCAAGGTGGCTCTGATGGTCAAGAAGTACCTGATCTCCCGGGGCATCGATAACTGAAAAAACGTCAGGAGGGACGCCGGAAACGGCGTCCCTCCTGGTGCTGAACAGATCCTTAGAACACGATAAATACATACGGTGAGGTACCAAGTGTGATACGTCTGATCGACATTCAGAAGTCCTATGACAATGGGACCAAGGCCCTGAAAGGGGTCAATATGCGCATCGACGACGGCGAATTTGTCTTTCTGGTGGGGCCTTCCGGGTCCGGCAAGTCCACCATCCTGAAGCTGATCACGGCGGAGATCGCCCCTTCCGCCGGCCGTCTGATGGTCAACGGCTATAATCTGAACAACATCCGGCCCCGCCAGGTGCCCTATATGCGGCGCACCCTGGGGGTTATCTTCCAGGATTTCCGGCTCATTGAGAAAAAGACGGTGCAGGAAAACCTGGTATTCGCCATGCGGGCGGTGGGGGCCTCTCCCCGTGAGATCCGCAAGCGGGTGCCCTATGTGCTGGAGCTGGTAGGCCTGGACCAGAAGGGGGACCGGCTGCCCAGCGAGATCTCCGGCGGCGAGCAGCAGCGCGTGGCCATCGCCCGGGCGCTGGTGAACAATCCCCAGATGATCATTGCCGACGAGCCCACCGGCAACCTGGATCCCATGCGGTCCCTGGAGATCATGATGCTGCTGGAGCGCATCAATGAACTGGGCACCACCGTGCTGGTGGTCACCCACGAGCGGGAGCTGGTCAACCGCTTCTCCAAGCGGGTGGTGGCCATCGAAAACGGACGGATCATCAGCGACGAGACAGGTGGGTATTATAATAATGAAACAACGATATGATTTTGGCTATTTCTTCATGGAGGGCTTCCGCAGCATCTTCACCCATGGCCTGATGTCCTTCGCGGCTGTGTGTATGATCGTGTGCTGTCTGCTCATCATGGGGTCCTTCTCCCTGGTGGCGGTGAACGC
The DNA here is from genome assembly GCF_052065355.1 of Flavonifractor sp. HCP28S3_F3. Classification (NCBI taxonomy): domain Bacteria; kingdom Bacillati; phylum Bacillota; class Clostridia; order Eubacteriales; family Oscillospiraceae; genus Flavonifractor; species Flavonifractor sp. HCP28S3_F3. Next base: position 179,920 of record NZ_JBQHUF010000005.1, on the reverse strand, counting down.
CTCCCACATGTTCAGCGATCTGGAGAAGGAAAACCAGTTTACTGCTTATATTGAAGACACCCTGACCCAGGACGAGGCCCGGGCTCTGGAGACCCAGATCGAGAACGTCCCCAATGTGGCTCGTGCGGAGTTCGTCACCAAGGAAGAGGCCCAGGAGGAATTTGAGGCCGATTACGAGGGCAACCCCCTCTTTGAGGGCCTGCCCTCCGACGTGTATCGGGACCGGTTCCATATCTACCTGGAGGATATCAGCAAGCTGGCAGAGACCGAGGCGGCGGTGGACGACATCGAGGGCGTAGCCTGGACCAAGTCCGCCCCTGAGATCGCCGAGGGCTTTACCGTCATCCGAAATGTAGCGGGAGCCGTGGCCATCATCCTGGTCATCATCCTGCTGGCGGTGAGCCTGTTCATCATCGCCAACACCATCAAGCTGGCCACCTTCAACCGCCGGGAGGAGATCGCCATCATGAAGATGTGCGGCGCCACCAACTCCTTCGTCCGCTGGCCCTTTGTGTTTGAGGGCCTGATCCTGGGCCTGTTCGGGGCCCTGGTGGCCTTCTTCCTGGAGTGGGGCATCTACGTCCTGGTGGGACGTGCCATCACCACTTCGGACACCATCAACCTGATCAATGTCCTGGCCTTCCAGCCCATGGCCCTGCGGGTGCTGGGCGTGTTCGTTCTCACCGGCTTCGTCATCGGCGCCGGCGGTTCGGTGATGGCCATTCGGAAGTTCCTGCAAGTGTAACAAGTACAGCAAACCCATCCCTGGAGAAAAGGAGTGCATCGTGGCAAGAGGCCGGAATACCCAGAAAAAACAGAACGTAACTACGCGGCAGACGGTGTTCGGAGGGCTGGCGCTGATGCTGGCCCTGCTGATGCTGCTGCCCATGCTCACCATGATCATCGGCAGCGCCGGTGCGGTGACCCAGAGCGAGATCGACGCCCTGAAACAGGAGCAGGAGGAGAGCCAGGCCCGGCAGGAGGAGCTGAAGGAACAGCTGTCCCAGGCCGAGGCGGAGCAGTCCGCGGCAAAGGACAAGCGGGACCTGCTGCTGGAGCAGCTGGACGCCATCAACGACGAGCTGAGCAACATCGAGCAGCAGATCGCCTGGTACGACGACGAGATCGCTCAGAAGGAAGTGGAGCGAAAAGAGGCCGAGGCCAGGGAAGCGGAGCAGTACGAGCTGTTTTGTGAGCGGGTGCGGGCCATGGAAGAGGAGGGGACGGTGTCCTACTGGTCCATCCTCTTCAATGCCGAGAGCTTTTCCGACCTGCTGGACCGTCTGGCCGACATAGACGCGGTGATGGACTACGACAACCAGGTGATGGAGGAGCTCACCGCCGCCCGGGAGGAGCTGGAGCAGGTCCAGGCGGAGCTGGAGAGCGCCCGGGCCGAGGAACAGGCCGTCAAGGAGCAGCAGGAGGCCAAAAAGGCCGAACAGCAGGCCAAGGTGGACGAAGCGGAGGAGCTGTTGGCGGAGCTCAACGCCAACGTGGAAGAGGTCAACCGTCTGCTGGAGGAGGAGGACGCCGCCGCGGCGGCCATCCAGGCGGACATTGAGAAGAAGCAGGCGGAGCTGGAGGCTCAGCGGCAGGAAGAGAATGTGACGCTGCCGCCGTCCAGCTCAGGGTATCAGTGGCCCCTGCCTGCCAGCAATCTGAAGCTGACCTCCGCCTTTGGCTATCGGATCCACCCGGTTACCCACGTGCCCCACAGCCATACCGGCATCGACGTTGCCGCCACCACCGGCACGCCCATCACGGCGGCCAAGAGCGGTCAGGTCATCATCTCTGAGATGGGTACTGGCTCCACCTGGTCCTATGGCAACTATGTGGTCATCGACCACGGGGACGGGACCACCACCCTGTACGCCCACATGAGCTACCGGGCGGTAAGCGAGGGGGATATCGTGACCCAGGGCCAGTACATCGGCGATGTGGGCGCTACGGGCAACGTAACGGGTCCCCACCTGCACTTTGAGGTGCGGGTCAACGGCCAGCGTGTGGACCCTGAGTCCTGTTTCCCCGACCTCTATGATTCCTTTATCCGCGCCTATAATTGGTAGGCAGACAGGCCAACGGCAGAAAGGAAGACAACGACGTGTCAAAAACGCAGAATAAGCAGAAGAAACAGAAGATCGATAAGCGCCGGGTGGTAGTGGGCGCGCTGGCGATCGTTTTGGTGCTGCTGATGCTGCTGCCTATGCTCACCATGATCATCGGCGGCGCGGGCGCGGTGACCCAGAGTGAGATCGACGCCCTGAAGCAGGAGCAGGCGGAGAGCCAGGCTCGGCAGAAGGAGCTGAAAGAGCAGCTGGCAGCCGCCGAGGCGGAGCAGTCCGCCGCGGAGGACAAGCGCAACCTGCTGCTGGCTCAGCTGGACGCTATCAATGACGAGCTGGACAACATCAACGAGCAGATCGCCTACTATGACGCCGCCATCGCCCAGAAGGAAGAAGAGCGCAAGGTGGCCGAGGCCAACGAGCAGGCCCAGTACGAGCTGTTCTGTCAGCGGGTGCGGGCCATGGAGGAGGAGGGAACGGTATCCTACTGGTCCATCCTCTTCAACGCCGAGAGCTTTTCCGATCTGCTGGACCGCCTGGCCGACGTAGACGCCGTCATGGACTACGACAACCAGGTGATGGACGAGCTCATTGCCGTCCGTGAGGAGTTGGAGCGGCTCCAGGCGGAGCTGGAGAGCGCCCGGGCGGACGAGCAGGCCGTCAAGGAGCAGCAGGAGGCCAAGAAGGCCGAGCAGCAGGAAAAGGTGGCTGAGGCCGAGAAGGTCCTGGACGAGCTGAACAAGAACGTGGCGGAGGTCAACCGGCTTCTGGACGAGGAGGACAAGGCCGCCGCCGCCATCCAGGCGGATATTGTCAAAAAGCAGAAGCAGCTGGAAGAGGAGAGAAAGCAGAACGGCACTACCATCGTGTCCGAGAGCGGCTATATGTGGCCCCTGCCCGGCTGGTACCGAATCTCCTCTCCCTTCGGCTACCGCATCAACCCGGTCAGCGGCCGGGCCCAGAACCACGGCGGCATTGACATCCCCGCCAACGGCGGCACGCCCATCCTGGCTGCCAAGAGCGGTCAGGTCATCACCTCGGTGTACGGCAGCGGTGCCTACTGGTCCTATGGCAACTACGTGGTCATCGACCATGGCAACGGCAACTCCACGCTGTACGCCCACATGAGCTCCCGTGCGGTGAGCGAGGGCCAGATGGTGAAGCAGGGCCAGGTCATCGGCTACGTGGGCACCACCGGAAACTCCACCGGCAACCACCTGCACCTGGAGATCCGGGTGAACGGCCAGCGCACCGATCCGGAGGCAAAATTTCCGGATCTGAATCTGAGCTCCTGGTAATAGACTGTAGTTACATAAGGGCGGAGGGGGAAGCCTCTCCGCCCTTATTGGATTTTTAGCGAAAGGATCTGAAGCCTGATGAAGACCAGACGTTTTACCGGCATCCACCTGGCGGCGGCCATCGTGCTTACCGCCCTGCTGTGCATCGGCGGGGGTTTCCTGCTGTTTAGGGCCTATGTGGGCACCTACGGTGCTTCCATGCTGGAGGCCCTGAAGCTGGTGGAGGACAAATTCGTGGGTGAGTATGACGAGACCGCCGCCGTGGACACCGCCCTGGAGTCTCTGGTGGACGCCCTGGGGGACCGGTGGAGCTACTATCTCACCGAGGAGGAGTACGCCGCCCAGAACCAGCGGCGCACCAACCAGTACGTGGGTATCGGCGTCACCGTTACCTATGAGCGGGAGGACGGTCTGCTGATCCAGGAGGTGACCGCCGGCGGCCCGGCGGAGGAAGCCGGCCTGCTGGCCGGTGAGGTCATCACCGCCGTGGACGGCACCTCTCTGGCTGGGGACGCCCGCTATGACGGTGCCTCCCTGATCCAGGGAGAGGAGGGCACTACCGTGTCCCTGGAGATCCTGGGAACCGACGGCGCCAGCCGCACCGTGGAGGTGAAGCGGGCCAGCGTGGACACCGACCCGGTGGTCAGCGAGATGCTGGAGGGCAATGTGGGCTATGTCCGCCTGCTGAACTTCTATGACAACAGCGCCGCCCGCCTGGAGGAGGCGGTGACCGAGCTGGTGGACCAGGGAGCCCAGTCCCTGATCTTCGACATGCGGAACAACGGCGGCGGCTACCTGAACCAGCTCACCGACATGCTGGACTTCCTGCTGCCCGAGGGTCCCATCTTCATCACCCGGGACAAGGCGGGCCATGAGGACATCACCTATTCCGACGCCTCCTGCGTGGATCTGCCCATGGTGGTGCTGGTGAACGCCGACACCTATTCCGCCGCGGAATTTTTCGCCGCCGAGCTCCAGGAGCAGGGCGTGGCCAAGATCGTGGGCGAGCCCACCAGCGGCAAGGGCTATTCCCAGCAGACCTTCGCGCTGTCTCACGGCGGGGCGATCGCCATCTCCACCGCCAGCTATTATACCGGCAGCGGCACCTCCCTTATCGGTACCGGCCTGACCCTGGACCAGGAGGTCTACCTCACCGACCAGGGCGACGCCCAGCTGGAGTCCGCTCTGGCGCTGCTGAATGGGTAAAATCTGCAAAAAGTCTTGACTGTAAAGGTACTTGATGCTTTATATTGAGGGTGAGGAGGCGAGATCCATGACCATCAAAGAGCTGGAGACCAGCCTGGGCATGACCCGTGCCAACATCCGTTTTTATGAGCAGGAGGGTTTTCTTTCTCCCGCCCGGGGTGCCAACAACTACCGCATCTACTCGGAGGAGGATGTGGAGACCCTGCGGAAGCTCAAGCTCCTGCGTCAGCTGGGCCTGCCTCTGGATACCATCAAAAAGGTGCAGCAGGGAGAACTGAGACTGGATACTGCTCTGGCTATGCAGCAGCAGGCCCTGGAGGAACAGCGCGCCGAGCTGGAGTGGGCCGGCCGGGTGTGCGCATCCATGCGCTCCGACCAGGTGGAGTACGCCACCCTGGATGCCGGCAAGTATCTCAACACCCTGGACCGCCCGGCGGAAGGGGAGGGGTATTTCAGCCTGAACAAGGACAGCGCTCCTATGGTGGCCTACCCCTGGCGGCGGTTCTTTGCCCGGTGGCTGGACATTCTCCTCTACGGTGTGCTGTGGTCTGCCTTCGGCATGCTGGTACTGCGGTTCAATCCGCCGGACGGCCTCTTTTTTACCCTTTTGGGAAGCTATTTGAATTACGGTACCATGCTGGTGGTGGAGCCGCTCCTGCTGTCCACCTGGGGCTATACCCCCGGCAAGTGGATCTTCGGCCTCCAGGTCAAGGACACCTACGGTGGAAAAATCTACTGGACCACCGCTATGGCCCGTACCTGGCAGGTCTTTGCCAAGGGCGAGGGCTATGGTATTCCGTTCTATAATCTCTACCGCAATTACAAGAGCTACCGGGCCTGTGTGGACTGTGAGACCCTGCCCTGGGAGGAGGAGTGTGGTTACGCCATCAAGGATGCAAAGACCCTGCGGTGCTGGGGCTTCGTGGGCGCGGCGGTGGCGCTGTGGGCGCTGCTGTTCTTTTCGACGGCCCAGGCCCAGATGCCCCGCCACCGGGGGATGCTTACGGCGGAACAGTATGTGGCCAACGTAAACGACCTGTATCACTACACCACCCAGAGCTCCGACCAGGTCATGGACGCGAACGGACACTGGGAGGAAAAGGGCAACGTCATCCACCTGTTTGGAGACGGCTCACCCGACCACCAGCTCACCCTGAACGAAGAAGGAAAGGTGACCGCCGTGACTCTGGTGGAAGAGGCGACGGGGCAGCCGGTGATATCGGACACCACCTTCAGCAAACAGCTGGCTGCCCTCTCTTTCGCGGCGGCAGTGGGGGACTATAACTGCATCAGCTGGCTGAACAGCGGTGTGCTGACTTCCATCGCGGAAGGCGGCTTTGGGGATTACACCATCCAGGCGGGAGATGTGACCATCACCCAGACCGTGCTTCGGGAGGGCTATCAGGACGCGGGAGACTGGCTGTTTGCGGATGACAGCGTTCCAGAGGACCAGCAGCGGTACCGGATGGAATTCACCATGACCCTCCAGGCGTAACAGAATAAAAAGAAGCGGCGGATTTACTCCGCCGCTTCTTTTGCGTTCAGGGGAAGGCTCTGTCTGCCCTTTGCCAGCAGGAACCCGCTGGTGAGGGCGGTAAAGGGAGCCACGGTGACCAGTCCGAAGGAGCCCACCACTGTGTGGATGATCTCGGAAGCCACATATTTATAGTTGAGGATGTTGTCCACCGGAGTGCCCTGTGCCATGAACACCATCAGCAGGGCCACATAGCCGCCGGAGTAGGCCAGCAGCAGAGTAGTGGTCATGGTGCCCATGGCGGCCCGGCCCACGTTCATGCCCGAGCGGGCGGCCTCCCACCGGGAGATGTCCGGCCGCTTCTCCACCACCTCGTACACTGCGGAAGTGATGTCCACGCTCAGGTCCATCACCGCGCCGGAGGCCCCGATGAAGATGGAGGCCATGAAGATCTGGGTCAGATTGAGGTGCTGGTACCCGGCGTACAGCAGGCTCTCCGAGTAGGCCATCACCGCCCCGTGGATGCGGAACAGATTGGTAAAGGCAATGCCCAGCACGCAGGTCACCAGGATGCCCAGGCAGGCTCCAGACACGGCGGAGGCGCACCGGCGGTCAAAGCCGTACACCAGGGCGATGATCAGGACGGTGAGGAACAGGGTGATGACCAGCCCCACCCAGATGGGGTTGAAGCCCTTCAGGTAGAGAGGCACCAGCACCTTCCACAGAGTGAGCACCGTCAGGACGAAGGAGGCGATGGCCCGTATGCCGGTGCGTCCGGCAAAGAGGATAAGGAACAGGGCGAACAGGACGGCCAGCAGACCCTCCCAGCCCAGCCGGTAGTGGTCGGACATGGTGACGTTGGTAATGGTGTCCCCGTCGTGGCTCACCACCACCATGGCCTTGTCCCCGGGGGCGAACAGCTTGTCCTGCTCCAGGGATCCGTTGAGCATGTTGACGCCGGTGACGGTCTGGCCCGCAAAGGCTCCGTCCAGCAGTTCCAGGGTGCAGCGCTGCTCCCCGGAGCGCACCAGACCGGTGTCGACGATGGTGGAGTCGTCGGTGGCCACCACCCGGGCGGTGCATCGCTCCGCCTCCTGGTAGAGCAGAGCCCCTTCATATCCGGTGGGCAGGAAGAACAGGACGAGAATGGCCAGCAGACACACCAGCACGGGGGCGTTGTAGCGGACTGACCGGGAGATGGAAGGCAATTTCATAGCGGTACCTCTTTATGGAATATTGCCGCAGCCCCGCCCAAAAGGCGGGGCTGCGGTGCGATAGGGAAAGGCGGGAAATCAGTCGACGTTCAGCATGTCGGCCAGCTTGTTGTACACGTCGGTGTTGTCGTAGTAGCCGTTGAACACCTCGGCGTTGAGGCCGTGGGCCAGCACGGCTACCGGCAGGCCGGTGTGGCTGTAGGAGGTGAAGGAGATGCCGGACTTGTTGTTCAGAATGTGGGTGATGGTGACTGTCAGGGGCTCGTAGGTGCCGTAGAGGACGTACTCCTCCTGCTCGTACTGGCTGGCGGCGGTGCCGTTGATGCTCTTCTCATAGGCGGCCTTCAGCTGGCTGAGCTCGTAGTCGGTGAGGACCAGCTTGTCGCCTTCCTCGCCCTGGGTCTTCAGGCCGAACAGCTCTTCCACGTCCTTGAGCACATCCTCGAAGGAGGTCTTGTTCTCCTTATAGCCGGCCACATAGTCACTGTCGAACTTGGCGAAGGAGATCTTCTGGGCCTCCAGCAGGTCCAGGTAGGTGTCGTAGTCGGTGCCGGCGAAGCCGATGGTCAGGCCGCCGGTCTCGTGGTCGCCGGTGACCAGGATCAGGGTCTCGTCAGCGTGCTCCTTGGCGAAGTCGATGGCCACCTGCACCGCGTCGGCCAGAGCCTGGGTGTCGTGGATGGTAGAGGCGGCGTCATTGGCGTGGCAGGCCCAGTCGATCTTGCCGCCCTCGCACATCATGAAGAAGCCGTCCTCGTCCTGCTCCAGGACCTCGATGCCCTTGGAGACGTGGTCGGCCAGGGACCACATGTCATCGGTGCGGTCCAGCTCGTAGGCCATGGCGTCGCCGTCGGCCAGGTGCTCGTCAATGATGATGACGGGACCCTCGGTAACGGCCTCGGCCTCAGCCTGGGTCTTGACCACGTTGTAACCCGCCTGCTCAGCCAGGGCGTACAGGTCCTCCTGATCGCCCTCGGCGCCGGTGGGCTTCAGCAGGCCGCCGCCGGAGAAGTACTCGAAGCCGGACTCCACCAGCTCCAGGCCGATCTCATAGTAGTCGTTGCGGCTGGCCTGATGGGCGTAAAAGGCGGCGGGGGTGGCGTGGTTCAGGTTGACGGAGGAGATGACGCCCACGCTCATGCCCAGCTGATCGTGGACCTTCTCGGCGATGGTCTCATAGGGGGTGGTGCCGGTCTCGTCCATGTTGATGGTGCCGGAGTAAGTCTTGTGGCCGGTGGAAAGAGAGGTGGCGGTAGAGGCGGAGTCGGGGCAGAAGCTGTTGGAGTCATAGGTAACGGCGGAACCGGCCGCCTCGAAGTTCATAAAGTTCAGGTACTCAGGACCGTCCAGCGTGGCGCCGTTGTTGTCGTCCAGGCTGGGCTCGGCCTGCCAGTAGTCGTCGTCATTCAGCGCACCCAGGAAGTCGGATGTGGACTGGATCTGAGGATAGCTCATGCCGTCGCCGATAAACAGGAACACATACTTGGGAGCCTTGACGGCGTCGGTATTCACCACAGGGGACTCCACCATAGGCTGGGCAGAGGGCGTGGGGGTGCCGGCTGTAGAATTGCTGCAGGCGGTGAGGGCGCTGCCCAGGGACAGGGCGGCCAGGGACAGGGCCAGGGGTCGCTTCCAGTTCATTCCTCCAAAACATATCATTCTTATGCTCTCTCAGAGACATGTGCATCATACCGAAAAGGGGAGGGGACGCTCTACCACGCTTCGGTAAAGAAGGGAAAAGCCTGTGTAAGGGTGTGTAAAGAACGGGCAAAGCGGGGGCGCATAATCCGCCGGCGGACGCATACCCTGTTGCCGAGGTGAAAGGTCTATGATCGGCGTAATGGAGCTGACGGCGGAGAAGGGGAGAAAGCCGGTGCTGGTGCGGGAGGGGCTGCTGGGCCTGCGCTGCCTGCGGGTCCAGGTCCCCATACCGGAGCGGATGGGGGAGAGGCGGGCTCGCCGCCGCATCGAGAAGGGAGCCAGGGCTCTGGGCCAGGCGGGGGTGCGCCGGGTACTGACGGCGTCGGACTTCCCCTACTGGGAGGAGCTGCGCCAAAACGGCCTGCGGCCGGTGGAGGTGGAGCCCTTTTGCCAGGCCCTGGCGGAGCCGCTGACCCTGGCGGCCCTGCGGCGGAGGAGGGTGCCGCCCACCCAGGCGGTGGTTGCCCTGTCCGGCCCCAGTGTCAGCCGCTGGCTGCTCCAGGCGGCCCGGCAGCTGTGTCCCCAGGTGCGCTGCCTGGCCGTGGATGTGGCGGCGGGCGGAGCGGAGCTGTCGGACTGGCTGTGGCGGGAATTCGGCGCGGCGGTGGTGGACCCGGGGGCGGGCCGCCGGGCGGATGTGGCCCTCCGCTTCGGGCCGGGAGGCATGGAAGGGGATACCATTTTTTCCCTCTGGGGGCAGTCGCCGGACCTGGCGGGCTTTCGTCCCCTGCCGCCGGACGGGGCCGCGGAAGGGGAGCTGGACGTGCTTCCTCTGTTGTCTCTGCTGTGGGAGGAGGGGCGGCTGGACCTCCGGAAAATCAGGATTTCTTCCACCTAGTTCCAAATTATTGACTTGACAGGAGGAATCAAACTACATATAATATCGTATTAACGTGGCGGAATGTTTTCTAATGAAAAGATCGGACAGCCGAGAGCGGCGTCTTTTTTATCGTGAGAGCAAGTAAGGAAAGGTGTGCACGATCGACATGGCGAAAGAATTCAAACTGAGCGCGGAGCGCCTGGAGGAGCTGAAACAGGAGCTGAACTATCTGAAAACGGTCCGTGAAAAGGAAGTGGCCGATCAGATTAAGGAAGCCCGTTCCTTCGGCGATCTGTCTGAGAACAGCGAGTACGACGAGGCCAAGAACGAGCAGGGCAAGCTCTACTCCCGCATTGCGGAGGTGGAGAACATCCTGTCCAACTACGTGGTCATCGAAGAGCATGAGAGTGATCCCAATTCCGTCCGTTTGGGCTCTAATGTAAAGGTATTGGACCTGGAGTTTGAGGAGGAGGAGACCTACCAGGTGGTGGGCTCTCAGGAGGCCGATCCCATGAACGGCCGCATCTCCGAGGACTCCCCCTTCGGCAAGGCCCTGCTGGGCCGCGCGGTAGGCGAGGAGGTCCAGGTGGAAGCCCCCGCCGGTGTATTAAGGTATCGTATCCTAGAGATTCAAAAGTAAGGAGCAAGAACAATGAGTACTGAAGAGAGAAGCGTCAATCAGCCTGAGGAGCAGCAGAACCTGTCCGAGCAGCGGCTCATCCGCCGCGCCAAGCTCAAGGAGCTTCAGGACGCCGGTCAGGATCCCTTCCAGATCACCAAATATGTGGTGAAGCATCACTCCACTGATATCAAGGAGAACTTCGACGCCCTGGAGGGTACCGAGACCTCCATTGCCGGCCGCATCATGTCCAAGCGCGGCATGGGCAAAGCCGTGTTCTGCGACCTGCAGGACGGCAAGGGCCGCATCCAGCTGTATGTTCGTATCGACGAGCTGGGCGAGGAGGCCTTTGCCAAGTTCAAGAAGACCGATATCGGCGACATCGTGGGCGTGGAAGGCGAGGTCTTCAAGACCAAGCGCGGCGAGATCTCCGTCAAAGCCCACAAGGTGACCCTTCTCTCCAAGTCTCTTCAGCCTCTGCCTGAGAAGTTCCACGGCCTGACCGACAAGGAGACCCGTTACCGTCAGCGCTATGTGGACCTGATCATGAACGAGGATGTGCGCCGCGCCTTCCAGATCCGCACCGCCTTTATTCGGCATATGCGCAAGTATCTGGATGACCGGGACTACATGGAGGTGGAGACCCCTGTTCTGAACACCATCTCCGGCGGCGCCACCGCCCGGCCCTTCATCACCCACCACAACACCCTGGATATCGACATGTATATGCGTATCGCCACCGAGCTGCACCTGAAGCGCCTGGTGGTGGGCGGCTTTGAACGGGTGTATGAGATCGGCCGCATCTTCCGCAACGAGGGCATGGATCCCAAGCACAACCCGGAGTTTACAACCATTGAGCTGTATGAGGCCTATGCCGACTTCCACGATATGATGGATATTGCTGAAGGTGTACTTTCCTCCGCCGCCAAGGAGATCCTGGGTTCCTACCAGGTGAAGTGGTTGGGCGTGGATATCGACCTGACCCCCGGCTGGAAGCGCCTGACCATGATCGACGCGGTCAAGCAGTATGTGGGCCTGGACTTCAACGCCATCTCCGACGACGAGACCGCCTGCAAGGCCGCCGAGGCCATGGGCATCGACCTGGAGGGCTGCGAGCGCACCTGGGGCACCGCCCTGTACGAGGCCTTTGACCAGCGGGTGGAGGAAAAACTGATCCAGCCTACCTTTATTACCATGTATCCCGTGGAGGTCTCCCCCCTGACCAAGCGCTCTCCCGCCGATCCCCGGCTCACCGAGCGGTTTGAGCTCTTTATCAACCACTGTGAATTCGCCAACGCCTTCTCCGAGCTCAACGATCCCATCGACCAGCGCGGCCGCTTCGAGCACGAGCTGGCGCTCCGGGATATGGGCAACGACGAAGCCGGCATGATGGATGAGGACTTCATCAACGCCCTGGAGTACGGCCTGCCCCCCACGGGCGGCATGGGCATCGGCATCGACCGTGCGGTCATGCTGCTGACCGATTCCGACTCCATCCGCGACGTGATCCTGTTCCCCACCATGAAGCCCCTGGACTAATCAGAACTGGCATACCGGAGGAATTTGATTCCTTCGGTATGCTTTTCTGCGTAAAACACAGGTGCGCGGAGTACTGTGATCCGCGCCGGGAGGTCCCATTGTGATCAGAAAAATCGCGCTCTGGATGCGTAACGTATTCATCCGCAACCGGAGCCTGAACGCCACCCGTGTGGTGGCGGCTTCTTTCGCAGTTATCATTTTGGTGGGGGCGCTGCTGCTTACCCTGCCCATTGCGTCCCGGGACGGGCAGAGCGCCGGCTTTTTTACCGGCCTGTTCACCGCCACCTCTGCCACCTGCGTCACCGGACTGATTCTGGTGGATACCTGGGTGCAGTGGTCCCTGTTTGGACAGCTGGTCATTCTGGTTATGATCCAGCTGGGCGGACTGGGCTTTATGACGGTCATCACTCTGGTGTCCTTTGCCCTCCACCGCCGCATCGGCCTGTCCGAGCGGCTTATCATGGTGTCCACCCTGAACCTGAACGACCTGGACGGCGTGGTGCGTATGGTGCGCCACGCCCTGATGGGCACCTTCCTGATAGAGGGGATCGGGGCGGTGATCCTGGCGGCCTGCATGATCCCTGAGTTCGGCCTGCTGGGCGGGATCTGGCGGGGGATCTTCCACGCCGTGTCCGCCTTCTGCAACGCGGGCTTTGATCTGCTGGGCGGCCGGTTCGGCGCCTATTCCAGCCTGGCCGGATATAATAACAACCCGGTGGTGCTCCTGACCATCGGTTCCCTGATCGTGGTGGGCGGCCTGGGCTTTTTCGTCTGGGAAGATATTTTGGAAAAGCGCAGCATCCACCGCCTGTCGGTGTACAGCAAGATGGTGCTGCTGATGACCGTCCTGCTGATCCTGGGGGGCGCGGCCTTTTTCCTTGTGGAGGAATACAGCAATCCCGCCATTCTGGGGGATATGCCGCTGGGCCAGAAGATCTATAACGCGCTGTTCCAGTCCATCACCCTGCGTACCGCCGGCTTCGACGCGGTGGGTCAGGGCGGCCTCAGCGATACCAGCAAGGCCTTTTCCTGTATCCTGATGCTGATTGGCGGTTCCTCCGGCTCCACCGCCGGCGGCCTGAAGACCGCTACCGTGGCGGTGCTGCTGCTGGCTCTCCGCTCCGGCCTGGCCGGGCGGGAGCAGGTGACCTTCCGGGGCCGGACCATCCCCTATCGCCGGGTGCTCAACGCCATGACCCTGGCGCTGGTGATGCTGTTTTTGTTCCTGGTGGGGTCCATGGTGATTTCCACAGCGGAGGACCTGCCCTATCTGGACTGCGCCTTTGAGGTGGCCTCCGCCATGGGCACGGTGGGTCTGACCACCGGCCTTACCCCCACGCTCAGCCCCTTCTCCCAGAGCCTGATCATCCTGCTCATGTATACCGGGCGGGTGGGCGTGCTCTCCTTCTCCATCGCGCTGATGACCCGGACGCGGAGTGCGGCCAAGATCAGATACCCTGAAATGAACATCATGATCGGATAAGCGATCTCATTCGGAAGGACGTGTAAGGATTGAAGACCTTCGTTGTCATCGGCCTGGGCCGGTTCGGCAGCGCCGTGGCCACGGAGCTCAGCTCCCTGGGCCATGAAGTGCTGGCCCTGGACGACTCCGAGGAAAATGTGGAAAAAGTAGCGGACAAGGTCACCCACGCGGTGACGGGCGACGCCCGTGACCCGGCGGTGCTCCGTGCCCTGGGCGTGCGCAATTACGACTGCGCCATCGTGGCCGTGGGCGTGGATGTAGGCACCTCCGCTCTGGTGACCCTGAACCTGAAGGAGCTGGGTGTCCGGCAGGTCATCTGCAAGGCCCAGAGCCATGTCCACCGGAAGGTGCTGGAGAAGATCGGCGCCGACCGGGTGGTGTTCCCCGAGCATGAGATGGGCGTCAAGCTGGCCCAGGGCCTGTCCAGCTCCAACGTGCTCAACTTCATCGAGCTCAGCGACGACTTCGGCATCGTGGAGACCACGGTCCCCCGGGAGTGGCAGGGCAAGACCATTGTAGAGCTGAATGTGCGTGCCAAGTACAAGGTGAACATCATCGCCGTGCGGAAAAAGGGCCTGGAGGCCTTTGACGTGACCCCCGGTCCTGATACCCGGATGGAAGCGGGAGACGCGGTGGTCGTTCTGGGCCGCACGGAAGACGTCAACCGGCTCCAGGATCTGTAATGGAGCGTGCGATGGAACGAATCACCAGCCGCCAGAATCCGCTGATCGCCCGCCTGCGGAAGCTGGGTACGGACAAAAAGACCCGGCGGGCGGAAGGTGCCTTCCTGTGTGAGGGGACCAAGCTGGTGGAGGAGGCCCTGAAGTGGGGCGCCCAGGTGGAGACCCTGGTGGCGGCGGAGGGGACACAGCCTCCCAGCCAGCTGCCGGAAGGGGTCCGGCTGGTAGAGGTGCCCGCCGATGTGCTCAAGTCGGCCTCCACCGTGGATACCCCTCAGGGGATGCTGGCCGTCTGCCGCACCCCTGACCTGACCCCGCCTGAGACCCTGACGCCCGGCCGTTACCTGGTGCTGGACGGGGTGCAGGACCCGGGCAACGTGGGTACCGTGTGGCGGACCGCCGACGCCTTCGGGGCGGAGGGCCTGATCCTGCTGCCCGGCTGCGCCGAGCCCTTTGCTCCCAAGACGGTGCGGGCCACCATGGGGGCCTGCTTCCGGCTGCCGGTGTGGGAGCTGACCCTGGAGGAGCTCACCGGCCTGCTGGACCGGGCGGGGCTGTCCCTGTACGCCACCGCTCTGCGTGAAGATACCGCCGACCTGCGGCAGGCCGACCTGGAGCGGGCGGCGGTGGTCATCGGCAGCGAGGGCCGGGGCGTATCGTCCCAGGTCCTGGCCGCCTGTCAGGCTACCCTGAAAATACCCATGCGGGAGCGCTGCGAGTCTCTGAACGCCGCCGTGGCCGCGGCCATCGTGCTGTGGGAGGGCTGGCGCTAAAGATAAGGAAAGGAGAGGACCATGGCCGCGATATCCTACCTGATTTGGCTGACCACCCGGGACAGCATCCGGGCGGATATGGCGGTGGGCCTGCTCCGTCACTTTGGTACGGCGGAGGCGGTCTATTACGCCGACAGGGCGGAATATGACCTGCTCCGGATCCCGCCCCGCCTGCGCGATTCTCTGCTGGACAAGAAGCTGGACGGTGCCGAGGGTATTTTGGAGCGGTGCGACCGGCAGGGCATCACCCTGCTCACCTGTCAGGACGCCGCCTACCCCGAGCGGCTGGGTCAGCTGGACGACCACCCTCTGGTCCTCTATGTGAAAGGCAAGCTGCCCCGTGTGGACAAAGAGGTGGCCATAGGCATGGTGGGCAGCCGGAAATGCACCCCCTATGGACAGACCATGGCGGGCCGTATCTCCATGGACCTGGCCCGCAGCGGCGCGGTGGTGGTGTCCGGTATGGCGGAGGGAATCGACGCCGCGTCCCTGAAGGGAGCCCTCCAGGGCGGCGGCCGGGTGATCTCGGTGCTGGCCGGGGGCGTGGACGTGGTCTATCCCGCCTGCAACCGCTGGCTGTACGAGGATATCCAGACCTCCGGAGCCTTGATTTCAGAAAATCCGCCGGGTACCCGGCCAGAGGGCTGGCGGTTTCCCATCCGCAACCGAATCATCAGCGGCCTGTCTCTGGGTGTGCTGGTGGTGGAGGCCGCTGAGCGCAGCGGAGCCCTTATCACCGCCCATGACGCCCTGGACCAGGGCCGGGATGTATTCGCCGTTCCCGGTCCGGCGGACGCCCCCATGAGCGGGGGTACCAACCTGCTGATCTCCCGGGGCGAGGCCAGACTGGTCCGCTCGGCCTGGGATATCCTGTTGGAATATACGGGACAATATCCCCAGAAGCTGACCTTCCCGCCGCCCCTCACCGTGGAGGAGAGCGACGCCCGCCTGGCCCCTGAGCCTGCTCCCACAGGGAATACGGAGGCTGAGGCCCCGGCCCCTCCGGCCAGTGAGCAGGAGGAGCCTGACCTGCCGCTGAAGAGCGGGGCGGAATTTGACCGCCTGGGGGAGGAGCAGCGGGAGATCTTCCTGCTGCTGGCCCAGCACCGGCTCACCGCCGAGGATATCGTGGGCCGTACTGAGATCCCCGCCCGGCGGGTGAATACCGCCCTGACCATCTTACAGTCCCAGGGCTATCTGAAGGAATTACCGGGCCGGCGGTTTACCGCCGCCGTCCGTTTCGACCAAGACCGATAAAGGAGTATCAAGCTGTGGCAAAATCGAATCTGGTGATCGTAGAGTCACCGGCAAAGGCCAAGACCATTGGAAAATATCTGGGCCCCGGCTATGAGGTGAAGGCCTCCATGGGCCACGTCCGCGACCTGCCCAAGAGCAAGATCGGCGTGGATGTGGAGCACGGCTTCACTGTGGACTACCAGCCCATCAAGGGTAAGGAAGAGGTCATCACCGACCTGAAGAAGGCCGCCAAGAAGAGCGACAAAGTCTTTCTGGCCACCGACCCGGACCGGGAGGGCGAGGCCATTTCCTGGCATCTGAAGGAGATGCTGGGCATCCCGGACGACAAGACCTATCGCGTGACCTTCAACGAGATCACCAAGAAGGTGGTCAACGACTCCATTGCCAATCCCCGGGCCATCGACATGGACCTGGTGAACGCCCAGCAGGCCCGCCGGGTGCTGGACCGCATCGTGGGCTATCAGATCTCCCCGCTGCTGTGGAAGAAGATCCGCCGCGGCCTGTCCGCCGGACGGGTGCAGTCGGTGGCCACCCGGCTGGTGTGCGAGCGGGAGGAGGAGATCCGCGCCTTTGTGCCCCAGGAGTACTGGTCCCTGGAGGCCGACCTGGCCCGCATCGCCCCCAACCTGGGTCAGTTCAAGGCCAACTTCTACGGCCGGGAGAAGAAGGTAGAGCTCCACAGCAAGGACGAGGTAGACGCCGTCGTGGAGGCTGTAAAGAGTGCGCCCTTTACCGTCACTGGTGTCAAGCGGCAGGATAAGCTGCGCAGCCCGGCGCCTCCCTTCATCACTTCCACCCTCCAGCAGGAGGCCAGCCGCAAGCTGAACATGACCCCCCGCCGCACCATGTCCATCGCCCAGCAGCTGTATGAGGGCGTGGATATCGCCGGAGAGGGCACCGTGGGTCTGATCACCTATATGCGTACCGACTCCCTGCGCCTGTCCGACGAGGCCACCGCCGCCGCCCGCAGCTTCATCCTGGCCCGGTACGGCGAGAACTACTACCCCGGCAAGCCCCGGGTGTACAAGACCAAGTCCGGCGCTCAGGACGCCCACGAGGCCATCCGGCCCTCCAACGTGAATCTGACCCCGGAGGACGTGAAAAAGGACCTGACGGCGGAGCAGTACAAGCTGTACAAGCTGATCTGGAGCCGCTTCCTGGCCTGCCAGATGGCTTCCGCCGTGTACGACAGCGTGTCCATCGAGGTGGAGAGCGCCGGCTACACCTTCCGGGCCAACCACTCCGCCCTGAAATTCTCCGGCTATACCGCCGTGTATGTGGAGGGGAAGGACGAGGAAGAGGAGGCCGCACAGTCCCCGCTGCCCGACCTGAAGGAGGGGGAGAAGGTGGATCTGAAGGGGCTCAAGCCCGATCAGCACTTCACCCAGCCCCCCAACCGCTACACCGAGGCCACCCTTATCAAGGCCCTGGAGGAAAAGGGCATCGGCCGACCCTCCACTTACGCCCCCACCATCTCCACGATCCTGGACCGGGAATATGTGGTGAAGGAGGGCCGGAACCTGCGGCCCACCCCTCTGGGCGAGGTGGTCACCGGCCTGATGAAGGACAAATTCACCGACATCGTGGATACCGCCTTCACCGCCAACATGGAGGAGCAGCTGGACGAGGTAGAGACCGGGAAGGTGGACTGGAAAAAGCTGCTGGGCCAGTTCTACGACGGCTTTGAGAAGGAACTGAAGCAGGCTGAGCAGGACCTGGACGGAGAGCGCATCAAGGTGCCCGACGAGGTGTCCGATGTGATCTGTCCCAAGTGCGGCCGCAACCTGGTGTTCAAGTCCGGCCGGTTCGGCCGGTTCCTGGCCTGCCCCGGCTGGCCGGAGTGCGACCACACCCAGCCCATCGTGGTGGAGATGCCGGGAAAATGTCCCAAGTGCGGAGGCAAGATCCTGAAAAAGACCTCCAAGCGGGGCTTTGCCTACTACGGCTGTGAGAACAACACCAATAAGGACGAGGCCCGCAAGTGCGACTTTATGACCTGGGACGTGCCGGTGAAGGACAACTGCCCCTCCTGCGGCCATACCCTGTTCAAGAAGTCGGGCCGGGGCTTCAAGAAGCCCTTCTGCATCAACCCCGAGTGTCCCAACTTCCTGCCTGAGGACCAGCGGGGCTATAAGAAAAAGACCACCACGGAAACCCCGGCGGAGGGCGCCCCTCCCGAGGAGGAGAAGAAGCCCGCCAAAAAGGCAGCGGCAAAAAAGACGGCAGCCAAGAAGCCTGCCGCGAAAAAGACCGCAGCCAAGAAAACCACCACCAAGAAGAAAGACGAATCCTGATCCAACAAAGGAGAACCCATGGAACCTGTCATCGTCATCGGCGCGGGTCTGGCCGGATCGGAGGCCGCCTGGCAGCTGGCTCAGCGGGGCATCCCCGTCATTTTGAAAGAGATGAAGCCGGAAAAAATGACCCCCGCCCACCACACCCCCTGGTTCGGGGAGCTGGTGTGCTCCAACTCTCTGCGCTCCAACCAGCTGGAGAACGCGGTGGGTCTGCTGAAGGAGGAGCTGCGGCGGATGGGCTCTCTCATCATGGCCTGTGCCGACGCCCACCGGGTGGAGGCAGGAGGCGCCCTGGCGGTTGACCGCCACGGCTTTGCCCAGGCCATCACCCAGCAGGTGAGGAGCCATCCCCTGATCACCGTAGAGGAGGGAGAGGTCACCGCCATCCCGGCGGAGGGCAATGTGATCATAGCCTCCGGGCCCCTCACCTCTGACCCTCTGGCCCAGGCCATCCGGGACTTTTTCCCCGAAAGCCACGGCCTGAACTTCTATGACGCCGCCGCCCCTCTGGTCAGCTTTGAGAGCGTGGATATGGACAGCGCCTTCTTCGCCTCCCGGTATGACAAGGGAACGCCTGACTATGTCAACTGCCCCATGACCGAGGAGGAGTATAACGCCTTCTGGGAGGAGCTGTGCCACGCCCAGGAGGCGGAGGTCCACGGCTTTGAGGACAAAAACGTGTTCGAGGGCTGTATGCCGGTGGAGGTCATGGCCCGCCGGGGCAAGCAGACCCTGTGCTACGGCCCCCTGAAGCCCCGGGGCCTCCGGGACCCCAAGACGGGGAAGGAACCCTTCGCCGTGGTGCAGCTGCGCCGGGACAACGCCGAGGGCAGCATCTACAACCTGGTGGGCTTCCAGACCCATCTGAAGTGGCCGGAGCAGAAGCGGGTGTTCTCCATGATCCCCGCTCTGAAGAACGCGGAGTTCGTCCGCTACGGGGTGATGCATCGCAACACCTATCTGGATTCCCCCCGGCTGTTGGACCGGTACTACCGGGTGAAGAAGGAGCCCCGCATCTGCTTTGCCGGTCAGATCACCGGCGTGGAGGGCTATGTGGAGTCCACCGCCTCCGGCTTCCTGGCGGCGGTGGAGCTGGCCCGGCGGCTGAAAGGAATGGCCCCTGTGGACTTCCCCAAAGAGACCGCCGTGGGTGCGCTGGCCCTGTACATCAGCGACGAGAGCGTGACTGACTTCCAGCCCATGAATGTGAATTTCGGCATCATCCCGCCCCTGGGCTACCGGGTGAAGGGCAAGCGGAACAAGAACGCCGAGCTGTCCAAGCGGGCGCTGGAGATTCTGGATACCCTGGACACAGAGAAAGTAGAGGAGAGAACGGTATGAAGATCATCGTAGACGCCATGGGCGGCGACAACGCGCCGGTATCCAATGTGCGGGGCGCGCTGGCCGCGGTCCGCGAGCTGGGTGTGGAGGTCATCCTGGTGGGCCGTGGGGAGGATATCCTCAAGGTCCTGAAGGAGGACGGTATCGACGATCTGCCTCCCGGACTGGAGATCGTCCACGCCTCCGAAGTGGTGGAGATGTGCGACAACCCGGCCACTGCCTTCCGGGAGAAGAAGGACTCCTCTCTGACGGTGGGCCTCAACCTGCTCAAGGGCGGGGACGGGGACGCCTTCGTGTCCGCCGGAAGCACCGGCGCGCTGCTCTCCGCCGCCACCCTGATGGTCAAGCGGGTGCGGGGTATCCGCCGGGCGGCTCTGGCCCCGGTGGTGCCCACGGGCGCGGGCGGCGCGGTGCTCATTGACTGCGGTGCCACTGCCGAGTGCACCCCGGAATACCTGCTGCAGTTCGCCTTCATGGGCTCCTACTACGCTGAGCGCGTGCTCAAGCGCCCCGAGCCCAAGGTGGGCCTGCTCAACATCGGCGCGGAGCCCTCCAAGGGCACCGACCTCCAGCGGGAGGCCCATGCTCTGCTGACCGAGGCCGACAAGGCCGGCCGCATCCATTTCGTGGGCAACGTGGAGGCCCGGGAGGCGGTGTTCGGCCAGGTGGACGTCATCGTGTCCGACGGCTACTCCGGCAACATCTTCCTCAAAACCATGGAGGGTACCGGCGGCTTCATGGCCAAGCAGCTCAAGGCCATGTTCATGAAGAATATCTTCACCAAGCTGGCCGCGGTGCTGGTGTCCGGCGGGCTGAAGGAGTTTAAGAAAATGATGGACTCCGGCGAGGTGGGCGGTACCGCCCTTATCGGTATCTCCAAGCCGGTGATCAAGGCCCACGGCTCCTCCAATGACTACGCCATCAAGAACGCCATCCGCCAGGCCCGGGATTTCGCGGCCTCCGGTATGATCGACGATCTGGTGGAGAACATCGACCACATGCGCCTGCCTGCTGCCGGTCAAGTGGAAAAAATTTGAGGATACCTATTGACAGGCGGTGGAAACTTGCCTATTATCATAGTGCAAACAAGCCGTTGTATGACGGCAACGACAGGAGTAGATGAACATGATTTTTGAGAAGATCGCCGCTCTGCTGGCCGAGCAGTTCGGAGTGGAAGCAGACAGCATCACCATGGACACCTCCTTCGAGGATCTGGGCGCCGACTCCCTGGACATCGTGGAGCTGACTATGGCTGTGGAGGAGGAGTTTGGCCTGGAGAACATGGACGAGGATGATCTGTCCGGCATCTCCGTTGTGGGTGACCTGGTCAATTATCTGAAGTCCAAGCTGGAAGACTAAAGAGGATGCAGCACAGGGAGCCCCGCCGCTGGCGGGGCTCCCGCTTTGAAAGGAAGGGAACAGCGATGGAAGCGCTGGAGGAAAAGCTGGGCTATCGCTTTACGAATCGGGCACTGCTGGAGAACGCCCTGACCCACAGCTCTTACGCCAACGAGAACAAGGCAAAGGGTGCCCAGAGCAATGAGCGGCTGGAGTTTCTGGGTGACTCGGTGCTGGGCATGGTGACGGCGGACTATCTGTACCGTACCCACCCGGACCTGCCGGAGGGCGATCTGACCCGCACCCGTGCGGCCCTGGTGTGCGAGGGCAGCCTGGTAGAGGTGGCCCAGCAGCTGAATCTGGGTGCCTATCTGAAGCTGGGCAAGGGCGAGGACGCCGGCGGCGGCCGGGAGCGGCCCTCTATCGTGGCCGACGCGGTGGAAGCCGTGCTGGCGGCGGTCTATCTGGACGGCGGCATCGGTTCGGCCCGCAAGATCATCCAGCGGTTCATCCTGGACTGCGAGGAGGAGAAGAGCGCCAGCCGGGACTACAAGACCGCCCTCCAGGAGCTGGTCCAGCGGGAGAGCGGCCAGGTGCTGGGCTACCGGCTCATCGGCGCCGAGGGCCCCGACCACGCCAAGGTCTTTTCGGTGGAGGTGGACCTGAACGGCGCCGCCATCGGCCAGGGTCAGGGCCGCAGCAAAAAAGAGGCGGAGCAAGCTGCAGCCAAGGCCGCCATCGAGAAGCTGAAAGGCTGAATACGGCAAAGGGACCACGGCAGACGCCGTGGTCCCTTTTTGCGGTGGAATGGTCCCAAAAGGATTTGCAATAAGGTTCATTTCTTGATATAATATTTTATTCAGAAGTAAGTTTGCGGCGAGGTGCGTGCTTTGTATTTAAAAGCGCTGGAGATCCAGGGATTCAAGTCGTTTCCCGACAAGACGGTGCTCTCCTTCGGGGAGGATATCACCGCCATCGTGGGCCCCAACGGCAGCGGAAAATCGAATATCTCTGACGCCATCCGCTGGGTCATGGGTGAGCAGTCCACCAAGGCCCTCCGGGGCGGAAAAATGGAGGACGTGATCTTCGGCGGCACCGCGCTGCGCAAGCAGCAGGGCTTTGCCGAGGTCTCCCTGGTACTGGACAACACCGACCACCTGTTCCCCCTGGAGGAGAGCGAGGTCATGGTCACCCGGCGGTACTACCGCTCCGGGGAGAGCGAATACTACATCAACCGCCGTTCCGTCCGCCTGAAGGACGTGAACGAGCTGTTCATGGACACCGGTCTGGGCCGTGAGGGCTACTCCATCATCGGTCAGGGCCGCATTGACGAGATCCTGTCGGTAAAGAGCGGCGATCGCCGGGAGATCTTTGAGGAGGCCGCCGGCATCTCCCGCTTCCGCCACCGGAAGGAGGAGGCCGAGCGCAAGCTGGAGCGCACCCAGGAGAATCTGGTGCGCATTACCGACAAGATCGACGAGCTGGAGCTCCAGGTGGAGCCCCTGCGCAACCAGAGTGAGAAGGCCAAGAAGTTCCTTATCCTCCGGGACGAGCTGCGGGGTTTGGAGATCTCCCTGTGGCTGGACCAGCTGGAGAAGATCCGGGCGGGTGCCATCAAGACCCTGTCCGACTTTGAGAACGCCGTCCGCCAGAAGGAGGAGGCCCAGGTCAAGGTAGAGAAGCTCTACGCCGCGGCGGAGGATTTTTCCGCAAAAATGCGGGACAAGGACGTGGAGGCTGAGGGCGTCCGGTTCCAGATGATGCAGAAGCAGGCCGACGCCAACAGCCTGGAAAACGCCATCGCCGTACTGAAAACCAATATTCAGAACAACCTGGAGAACCGGGACCGCATCCAGCGGGAGCTGGACCAGCAGGAGGGCCGGGCCGACTCGGTGGCTGCCCAGATCGACGACCGCCGGAAACGCCTGGCGGAGCTGGAGGAGCAGCGGGCCAAGCTGCAAACCCAGCTAGAGGAACGCCAGCAGGAGGCCCGTCAGGCCGCCCATTCCGCCGGCAGCCTGGCTGACGAGCTGGAGCAGCTGCGGCAGAAGGAGTCCATGGAGACTGCCTCCGCCGCCGACGCCAAGGCTCTGCTGTCCGCCCTGGCTGCCGCCGAGCAGGAGCTGCTGGACCGGGACGAGAGTCTGCGGCAGGAGCTCTCCGCCGGTGAGGACCGGCTGAACGAGACCCGAGAGACCCGCAAGGAGGCCGCCGCCGCCCTGGACAAGGCCCAGGAGGACCGGGAAAGCCTGCAAAATATCATCAACGGCTACAGCCTGCGGGTGGAATCCCGCCAAAAGAAGGCCAAGGAAGCGGAGGAGCGCCACGTCAAGCTCCAGATGGAGGAGAACGCCATCCGCTCCCGCATCCACATGCTCTCCGAAATGGAGAAGATGTATGAGGGCTACTCCAAAGCGGTCAAGCTGGTGATGGGGGAGTCCAAGAAGGGCCAGCTCAGAGGTATCCACGGCCCGGTGGCCGGACTCATTCATGTGCCGGACGCCTGCGCCGTGGCCATCGAGACCGCCCTGGGCGGCGCCATGCAGCACATCGTGGTGGAGCGGGAGGAGGACGGCAAGGCCGCCATCCAGTACCTGAAGCGCCGGGACGGAGGCCGGAGCACCTTCCTGCCGCTCACCTCCATGCGCCCCTCCGACTTCCGGGATCAGGGCGTGCGGAAGGAGCCCGGCTTTGTGGGCCTGGGCAACGAGCTGATCCAGTTCGATGCACGGTATGAGAAGGTCTTTTCCAATCTGCTGGGCCGCACGGTGGTGGCCGAGGATATGGACAAGGCCATCGCCATGGCCCGGAAATACAGCTATCGATTTAAAATCGTCACCCTGGACGGCCAGGTGCTCAACCCCGGCGGCTCCATGACCGGCGGCTCGGTGTCCCGCAGCGCGGGCATCCTGAGCCGAGCCAACGAGCTGGAACGGTTGAACCAGCAGGCGGGGGGCGTCACTCAGCAGCTGGCTGAGGCCGCCCGTGCCATGGAGGAAGCCAAGCGGGAGGCCACCGCCGCCGCCTACGAATTGGAGACTGCCCAGGGCCAGCAGCGCCGGCATGAGGACGACATCCTCCAGCTGAAGGAGCGGCTGAGCCACCTGGACAGCCAGCTTGCCGACCTGGAGCGCCAGCGCTCCGGCCAGCAGGAGGAGCTGCGCCAGGTCCAGGCCCGGTCTGCCCAGACCGAGACCGATATCCAGGCCGCCCGGCAGCGCATCCAGGAGCTGGAGGGCTCCGCCGCCGCCCTGCGGGCCGAGGCCGAGGGCAAGGCTCAGGGCCAGAGCGCCATGCAGGAGCAGGCAGCCGCTATCGGGGAGGCCATTGCCGAGCTGAATGTCAGCCTGGCCGCCTTGGAGGCGGAGGAGCAGGCCTCCAAAAAGTCCCTGGACGAGCTGGAGGCTTTGAAAGCCGACCTGACCGGCGACCGGGCGGAGCGGCAGAAAATGCTGGACTCCTTCCAGGAGAAGAACGACGGGCTCCAGGCCCAGATCGGGGAGAAGGAGCGGGCACTCCAGGCCCTCCGCCGGGAGAACGAGGACCAGCAGGCGTCCATCACCCGCATCAACGAGGAGAAACTGGCCCTGGAGGCCCAGCGGAACCAGGCCGACAAAGAGGCCCGGGACAAAAACAGCGAATTGTTAAACTTACAGCGGGAGGTCTCCGTCTTAGAACAGAAGAAGGCCGCCGCTGCCATGGAAGAAAAGAATCTGCTGGACAAGCTGTGGGAGACCTACGAGCTGTCCCACGAGGCGGCCAGGGCCCAGCGG
Source organism: Flavonifractor sp. HCP28S3_F3 (assembly GCF_052065355.1). Lineage (NCBI taxonomy): Bacteria > Bacillati > Bacillota > Clostridia > Eubacteriales > Oscillospiraceae > Flavonifractor > Flavonifractor sp. HCP28S3_F3. The sequence continues at coordinate 155,044 of NZ_JBQHUF010000005.1, read as the reverse complement.
GTGGAATTGGAGAGTGTCCCCAAGGCCCAGCGCCGGGTAGGGGAGCTGAAACGCTCCATCTCCTCTCTGGGCAACATCAACCTGGACGCCATCGAGGAGTTCGAGCGTATCAACGAGCGGTATACCTACCTCACCGACCAGCGGGACGACGTGACCCGCTCCAAAAAGGAGCTGGAAGATATCATCGCAGGCATCACTGAGGAGATGCGGAATATCTTCTCCGCCCAGTTCGCCCTGCTCAATGAGGCTTTCCAGCATACCTTTGTGGAGCTCTTCCGGGGCGGCAAGGCCACCCTGGAGTTGGAAGACCCGGACGATATCCTGAACTGCGGCATTGAGATCAAGGTCCAGCCTCCCGGCAAGGCCCTGAAGGTGCTCTCCCTGCTCTCCGGCGGCGAGAAGGCCTTTGTGGCCATTGCATTGTACTTCGCCATCCTCAAGGTGCGGCCCACCCCCTTCGTGGTGATGGACGAGATCGAGGCCGCCCTGGACGATGCCAACGTGGTGCGCTTTGCCAACTACATGCGCCAGATGGCGGACAAGACCCAGTTCATCGTCATCACCCACCGCCGCGGCACCATGGAGGAGGCCGACGTGCTGTACGGCGTTACCATGCAGGAGCAGGGCATCAGCCGACTTTTGACTATTAATCTGAATGATGTGGAAAAGGAACTGAACATTAAGTAAGATAGGTCGTGGGTCAGCGCGCAAACCTGCGTTTTCCGCCCAACCCCGGCAAAGCCCAGCGCAGCGGGTTTGCCGGGGAGAGGAGGCACAAGGGAGCGGGCGAGAAATGCCCGCTGGCGGGTGTTTCGAGCGGAGCGGACTTTGGGCCGACGAAGGAGCAGGGCATCAGCCGCCTGCTGACCATCAATCTGAATGATGTAGAAAAGGAACTGAACATTAAGTAAGGAGCGTTGGAAATGGAGCGAGCATATAAGGCACGCAAGATCATGGAGCGCATGTCCATCGTGGCGGCGCTGCTGGTCTGCCTGGCGCTGATCACCCAATTCATCCTGCTGTTTGTGGCGGGCCTGGTGCTGATCGCCGTGGCTGTCGGTATCCTGCACCTGTACTGGCGCTGCCCGGACTGCGGGGCCTTTTTGGGGGTCAGCAAGACAGACAAGTGCCCCAACTGCAAGCGGCCGATTGAATAAGAAAGGAATTTGGACCACATGGGCTTTTTTGACAAGATCAAGGCGGGTCTGACCCGCACCAAGGAAAACATCGGACATTCCTTCGACCAGCTGTTCGCCGGGGAACTGAACGACGATTTCTATGACGAGCTGGAGGAAACCCTCATCCTGGGAGACATGGGAGTTGACACCACGCTAAAGGCGGTGGAGGAGCTCCGCCGTCGAGTAAAAGAGGAAAAGATCAAGGATATGGATTCCGCCCGGGCCTGCCTGCGGCGGGTGCTGACCGAGATGCTCCAGGTGGGTGAACCCGGTTTGCACCTGACCACCACCCCCTCCGTGGCGCTGTTCATCGGAGTGAACGGTGTGGGCAAGACCACCACCATCGGCAAGCTGGCCTCCCGAATGAAGGGAGAGGGCAAGCGGGTGCTGCTGGCTGCCGCCGACACCTTCCGGGCCGCCGCCGCCGACCAGCTGGAGATCTGGAGCGGCCGGGCGGGCGTGGACCTGGTGCGCCAGCATGAGGGTGCCGACCCCGCCGCCGTGGTGTTTGACGCCCTCAGCGCTGCCAAGGCCCGGGGCACTGACGTGATCCTGATTGACACCGCCGGGCGGCTGCACAACAAGCAGAACCTGATGAATGAGCTGAACAAGATCTCCCGCGTGGTGGACCGGGAGCTGCCCGGCTGCGACCGGGAGACCCTGCTGGTGCTGGACGCCACCACCGGCCAGAACGGCCTGATCCAGGCCAAGCAGTTCAAGGAGGCCGCCGGCATCACCGGCATCGTCCTCACCAAGCTGGACGGCTCCGCCAAGGGCGGCATCGTCATCGCTATCGCCCAGGAGCTCCAGGTTCCGGTGAAGTATATCGGCGTGGGCGAGGGTATCGACGACCTGATGCCCTTCGAGGCCGAGGCCTTTGTGGAAGCACTGATTTAATGGAGGTTATCTGACATGGCTAGAATTGACGGACGGGCCAACGATCAGCTGCGGCCCATTGAGATCATCCCCAATTTCAACAAGTTCGCGGAGGGCTCCTGCCTGATCCGCTGCGGCAATACCCAGGTGCTGTGCTGCGCCAGCGTGGAGGAGCGTACGCCTCCCCATGTGGCCGAGGGCGAGGGCTGGGTCACCGCCGAATACTCCATGCTGCCCCGTGCCAACCGGGAGCGCTCCAAGCGGGACATTGCCAAGCTGAAGCTGTCTCCCCGCTCCGCGGAGATCCAGCGGCTGGTGGGCCGGTCTCTCCGTGCCTGCGTGGATATGAAAAAGCTGGGTGAGCGCACCATCACCGTGGACTGTGACGTGCTCCAGGGCGACGGCGGTACCCGTACCGCCAGCGTCACCGGCGGCTTTGTGGCCCTGAGCCTGGCGCTCCACAAGCTGGTGGAGGAGGGCGTGCTGGAGAGCATGCCCCTCAAGACCTGCGTGGCTGCCATTTCCGCCGGTATCGTGGACGACCAGCTTTTGCTGGATCTGTGCTATGAGGAGGACTCCGCTGCCCAGGTGGACCTGAACTGCGTGATGACCGGGGAAGGGGAGCTGGTGGAGATCCAGGGCACCGGCGAGGGCCGGACCTTTACCATCGCCGAGCAGCAGGCCCTGGTGGACCTGTGCGCCAAGGGCATCCGGGAAGTGCAGGCCATCCAGAAGGCTGTTCTGGGAGGTTGAGCATATGAAAATGGTATTGGCCAGCAAGAACGCCCATAAGCTGGTGGAAATGAAGGACATCCTCTCCCAGCTGGGGGTGGAGGTGGTCCTGGAGTCCGACGTGGGCGTGGATGTGGACGTGGAGGAGACAGGCGCCACCTTTGAGGAAAACGCCTATCTGAAGGCCCACGCCGTGTGCGAGGTCTCCGGCCTGCCCGCCATCGCCGACGACTCCGGCCTGTGCGTGGATGCCCTCAACGGCGCCCCCGGCGTGTATTCCGCCCGCTACGGCGGCCCGGAGCTGGACGACAAGGGCCGGTATCAGCTGCTGCTGAACAACCTGCGGGGTCAGCTGGACCGGCGGGGCAAATTCGTCTCCGCCATCTGCTGCTGCTTCCCCAACGGGGACAAGGTGGAGGCCAGAGGCGAGTGCCCCGGCACCATCGCCTACGCGCCTAAGGGTGAGGGCGGCTTCGGTTACGACCCGGTGTTTTTCATCCCCGGCCTGAAAAAGACCTTTGCGGAGCTGACTGCAGAGGAGAAGAACGCGATTTCCCACCGGGGCAACGCCCTGAAAAAATTCAAGACAGAATTGGAGAACTATCTGAATGGAACTGACCAGTAAACAGCGGGCCCAGCTGCGGGGCCTGGCCAACAGCATTGATACCATCATCCACATCGGCAAGGACGGCATCGGCGCCAACCTGGTGAAGCAGGCGGACGACGCCCTGGAGGCCCGGGAGCTCATTAAGGGCAAGGTGCTGGAGAACTGCATGCTCACCAGCCGGGAGGCCGCCGAGGAACTGGCAAAAGCCACCCGCAGCGAGGTGGTGCAGGTCATTGGAACAAAATTCGTTTTGTATCGTCCAACCCATAATAAGGAGAAGAAGGACCGGATCGTTCTGATATCTGCCAAGAAAGGCAAATAAAACGGGGAGGTCTTAGCATGAAGCTGGGCATCTACGGCGGTACCTTCAATCCCCCCCACCTGGGACATCTGGCGGCGGCTCAGTTCGCGCTGGACGCCCTGAAGCTGGACGAGCTGCGCTTCGTTCCGGCGGCGACGCCGCCCCACAAAGCGCTGCCTGCCGGCGGCCCTACTCCGAAACAGCGGCTGGAGATGACAGCCCTGGCGGCGGACGGACTGCTCCAGCCGAAGAAGGTGAAGGTAAGCGGTATGGAGCTGGACCGCTCCGGGAAAAGCTATACTGCCGACACATTGGAGCAGCTCAAGGAAAAGGACCCTTCGGCGGAGCTGTGGCTGCTGATGGGCACCGATATGTTCCTCACCCTGCAAAACTGGCATGATCCGGAGACCATCACCCGTCTGGCGGGGCTGTGCACCTTTGCACGAACCCAGTCGGACAGCGGGGAGGCTCTGGCCATCCAGGCGGAATACCTGCAAAAGACCTTTGGAGCCCGCACCTGTGTGCTCCAGCTGCCCCACATTGTGGACGTGTCCTCCACCCAGCTGCGGGAGCTGCTGGCCCAGGGCAAAGGGCAGGAGTATCTGGCTCCGGCGGTGTACGGCTACATCATCCGCCACGGGCTCTACGGGGTCCATCTGGATCTGAAGCATCTGCCCGACCGGGAACTGCGTGCCTGTTCCTACTCCATGATCCGCGCCAAGCGGATCGCCCACGTAAAGGGCACGGAGGAGGAGGCGGTACGGCTGGCCCGCCGCTGGGGCGCCGACGAGGAAAAGGCCCGTCGGGGCGCCATCCTCCACGACTGTACCAAGTACTGGGACATGGAGGAGCAGTTGCGCACATGTGAGAAATATGGTATCGTACTGGATGACTTGGAGCGGCAGGCGGTAAAGCTCCTGCACGCCAAAACGGGTGCGTGTGTGGCCCGTGACGTGTATGGAGTGGACGACGACGTGTATGAGGCCATCTTCTGGCATACCACCGGCAAGGCGGATATGACCCTGCTGGAGAAGATCCTCTATATCGCCGACTACATGGAGCCAAACCGGGACTTCCCCGGGGTGGAGCGCCTGCGTGAGCTGGCTTATCAGGACCTGGACCAGGCGGTGCTGCTGGGGAATGAAATGAGCATCCAGGAAATGGAAGAGAGGGGGCTGCCTGTACATATCAATACAGTGCGGTCCAGGGATTGGCTGAGGAGTAAACAAAACGGAAAGGAACCATGAGAGCATGAACCCGGAACACAGAAAAAGTACCCAGGGCGGTGCCCGGCTGGAAAAGAAAGAACCTGTGAGTCACCGCTCCGGGCGTAAAAAGCGGCCTAAGCCTCAGTTGACCCGGAAGCAGAAGATCCTGCGCATTGTTTTTATTGTACTGACCGTCATTGCGGCTATCATCGTGGTGGGCACCGCAGGATTTTTCCTGATGACTTCGCCGCCGGAGGTTACGCCCAAGCCGCAGACCACTACGATCATCGATGAAAACGGAAATGAGATCCAAGTGGAGATCCCGGGCTTGGCGGCCAACCGGAAGGATCAGTTCTATACCTTCCTGATCGTGGGCCAGGACACCGGCGGCGGCGGAAATACGGACACTATGATGCTGGCAGCCTACGATGTGCCCAACCAGACCCTCAACGTCATGAGCATCCCCCGGGACACCTTTGTGTACTACGACGGGGACAGGCGGCTGATCAACGCGGTCTATAACTGGGCCGGCGGAGGGGAAAAGGGCATCGAGGCACTGAAAGAGGAAGTAGGCGAGCTCACCGGCGTAGTGCCCGACTTCCATATCATCATTCAGTGGGACGCTGTGGGCGAACTGGTGGACGCCATCGGCGGTGTCTACTTTGATGTGCCCCGGGACATGAACTATGATGACCCCACTCAGGATCTGCATATCCATCTGTCCAAGGGATATCAGCTTTTGAATGGAGAGCAGGCCATGGGCGTGGTGCGCTACCGCCACGACAATAAGAAATGGGTAAATGGCAAATATGTTTTGCCCGGTTATCCCGACGGTGATCTGGGCCGGATCAAGACCCAGCAGGCCTTTATGACAGCGGTGATCGAAAAGTGCCTTCAGCCCACCGTGCTGCTGCCCAATCTGATGGAGTATATCAATATCTTCCAGCAGAACGTGGTGACTAACCTCTCCATCCCCGAGATGGCCTACTTCGGTAAGTCGGCCATCGGCGGACTGGACATGGAACAGGTGGAATTCATCACCCTGCCCAATGAGAGCGCAGGTGACGGCGCCCACGTCCTGCCCGTTGGGGAGGAGATCGTGGAGGTGGTCAATGACGGCTTCAACCCCTACGACGAGGAGATCACCCTGAAGGACCTGGATCTGGTGACAAAGAACAGCTCCTCCAGCTCTTCCGGCGGCTCCACCAGCACCACCAAGCCCAGCACCCAGCCCACTTCTACCCCCACGCCGGTGACCTCTGAGACGCCTGTGAACAGCAGCCCGGCGACATCCGAGAGCCCTGCGGCTTCCGCCAGCGCTCAGCCGTCCTCCAGCCCGGCGGCCAGCAGCAGCCCGGAGACTACCCCCACGCCGGCCCCCACCCCTGTGGCGACGCCGACCCCGGCTCCTACGCCCACTCCGGTTTCCACACCGGTCCCTACAGAAGATATTGAATACGGCCCGGGCATGGAGCCCGTGGCATAAAGGAGAGTTGCAAATGACGCCCAAAGAGATTGCCTTCGCCGCGGTGAAAGCCCTGGACAGCAAGAAGGGTCAGGATATCAAGATGCTGGAGACCGGTCACCTGACCACTCTGGCCGACTACTTCGTACTGTGCTCCGCCACTTCCTCCACCCAGATCAAGGCCCTGGCCGACGTCTGTGAGAAGATGCTCAAGGATGCCGGAGAGCCCCCCCACCATGTGGAGGGACACCGGGGCGGCACCTGGATCCTGCTGGACTTCTCCTCTGTGGTGGTCCACATTTTCAATGAGGAGGCCCGGGCCTTTTACGACCTGGAGCGCCTGTGGGGTGACGCCACCCCTGTGGACCTCAGCGAAGTGCTGACGGAAAACTGAATCTGTGTGTGAAAGCGCGTCCGCCGGAAAACCGGCGGGCGCGCTTTTCATTTTGGCTGTAACGTTTTCCGGTGCAAAACCGTGTATTCTATAGAAAGGTGAAAGGAGGGAGGGTATGGACAGGGAAGAAGCGGCCTGCCTGGTGGAGCGGTATGGTACCATGGTGTACCGTCTGGCCTATGCCAGGACCGGGAGCCGGGAAGATGCGGAGGACATCACACAGGAGACCTTTCTGAAGCTGGTACGGGCAGCGCCCGCATTCCGGGAGGAGGAACACTGCAAGGCCTGGTTGCTGCGGGTGGCGGCCAACTGTGCGGGAGATCTGCACCGATCTCCCTGGCGCAGGCGTGTGGTACCTCTGGAAGAAGCGGGGGAGATGACCACGCCTGAATGGGAGGCCGGGGATATGGGTGAGGTGCTTTCGGCGCTGCCGGAGGACTATCGGGTAGTGGTACACCTCTACTACTATGAGGATATGAGCACGGCGGAGATAGCCCGGGTACTGGGCAAACGGGAGGGGAGCATCCGCACCCGTCTGAGCCGGGCCAGAAAGATGCTTCGGCAGATTCTCTCAGAAACGGAGGGCGACGCATATGTTTAGCCAGGAGTACAAAAAGGGGATGGAGCATGTGGTACTCAGCCGGGAGAAGAAGGAGGAGATCGTGGCGCTCATGACAGCGGAGCCTGTCAAAACCGCCAGTCACACACTTCGGGTACTCACAGTGGCGGCAGTGTTGTGCAGCCTGTTGGCAATTACAGCGGCGGCCTATTATATGGGTGTCTTTGAATTCCTACAGGGGCAGAACGAGTATGCCATGCTGGGCATGAACGAGGTATATGAGGCCTGTGCCCGACCAGTGGGGGCATCAGTGTCGGCGGAAAACGGCGATGTGTTTACGGTGGATCGCGTGGCAACCGACGGGACATTTTGTACCATCTTTTACTGTTTGCATGTTCAGGACGAGACATGGCGATATACGCCCAGGATGACTCTGCGCTCCGGCGGCGAGGATATTTCCATGGAGGGCTATGGCAACAGCTTTGAAAATCAGGAGTACTTGGCTGACGACCATACCCTGTACGGCGCCTGGCGTTTTCTCCTGCGCGAGCCTCTGGAAGATGGGGAACAGGTGGAATTGGCGCTGGCCCGGTATGGAGAAGCAGAGCCGGGTGAGCCTGCTCCGCTGTTATGGGAAAAGGCACTGACCTTTTCTGTAGACCCTATCCGGGGAGAGCAGTTTGAACTGGATGCCGTCCTTTCCGCTCAAGTGCGGGGAAAACCGGTACAGGTAGAGGCGGTCTCACTGAACCGGTCTCCTTTGGGTACTCTGCTTAGGCTGCGTTGGGCAGAAAAGGATACCAATGCCAGGGAATGGTATGACTTTGTGTTGCGGGATGGAGATACCGGGACCTATATCCCCTATGACCAGGTGGTGATCAACCATTACTGGGACCCGGAGGGTTATGTGGACAGCGTCTATGAGCTGTATGGAGACGTGAGCGGTCTGAAAACCCTGGAGATCATCCCAAACACGCCGGTGGGCGGAGAGGCTCCCCGGCAGGTGGTGGATGTGGATTCGCTGCCCTCCACCGACACAGATAACCCGGACGGCGGCTATGCTCCGGCCAGCTATGAGGCGGTGGATGGACAGCTTATCGTGAAGATGCAGCCTGTGGGGGCGGTAAACGCCTGGTATGCCCGCCTGGGCAACGGAGTCTATTTCCTGGATTCCCAGGGCAATGAACTCTTTGACAATATTTTTGTGAGGAAGATCAAAAACCGGAGCGACGGCACAATCACCGTCATTTCCACGCCGACGGAAGCGTCCTATCAGCGGGATGTGGACAAGGTGGCTCAGCTCTGGTTCTTTGTTCCGGAGTACGAACTGCTGGAGGGCCGGAAGGCGGTCATCCGGCTGGATCCCCAATGATATAACATAGGCACAGGCTGAGAAAGGCGGGTCAGCCGGTTTTCCGGCGGACGCGCCTTTTATCTGTCAATTGGGTCAGACATGGTGAATAAGTACCAGAAGCAGAAACATAATAGCTTAGCTCATGCTTTTTTGTTCCTGATACTTGCAATCATGAAATCTTTCCATTATAATATCTTAGATTGGATATTTCCCCGTTTTTTGATGAAACGGGAACTTCAATAACAAGGAAAGCGTGAGAGATTTGAAGTACGATTTTGCCGCCATCGAACCCAAGTGGCAGAAGAAGTGGATGGAAGAAAATACATTCCACTGTGAGGATCACAGCGATAAGCCCAAGTTCTACGCTCTGGTGGAGTTCCCCTATCCCTCCGGACAGGGCCTGCACGTGGGCCACACCCGGCCCTATACCGCTATGGATGTAGTGGCCCGCAAGCGCCGGATGGACGGCTATAATGTGCTGTTCCCCATGGGCTATGACGCCTTCGGTCTGCCCACCGAGAACTACGCCATCAAGAACCACATCCATCCCGCCAAGGTGACCCACGACAACATCGAGAACTTCACCAAGCAGCTGCATATGCTGGGCTACTCCTTCGACTGGGACCGTGTCATCAACACCACCGACCCCAGCTACTACAAGTGGACCCAGTGGATTTTCCTCCAGCTGTATAAGCACGGCCTGGCCTACAAGACCACCATGCCCGTGAACTGGTGCACCTCCTGCAAGTGCGTGCTGGCCAACGAGGAAGTGGTGGAGGGCGTGTGCGAGCGCTGCGGCTCTCCTGTCATCCGCAAGGAGAAGAGCCAGTGGATGCTGAAGATCACCGAGTACGCTCAGCGGCTCATTGACGACCTGGACGACCTGGACTTCATCGAGCGGGTCAAGACCCAGCAGAAGAACTGGATCGGCCGCTCCACCGGCGCCGAGGTCACCTTCAAGGCCACCACCGGCGAGGACATCGTGGTGTTCACCACCCGTCCCGACACCCTGTTCGGCGCCACCTATATGGTCCTCTCTCCCGAGCACGCCCTGGTGAAGGGCTGGCTGGAGAGCGGCAAGCTGAACAACGCCGACGAGGTGAAGGCCTACCAGGCCGCCGCCGCCTCCAAGTCCGACCTGGAGCGCACCGAGCTCAACAAGGAAAAGACCGGTGTGTGCCTGGACGGCGTGAAGGGTATCAACCCCGTCAACGGCAAGGAAATCCCCATCTTCATCTCCGATTACGTGCTGGCCACCTACGGCACCGGCGCCATCATGGCCGTGCCCGCTCACGATGACCGCGACTGGGAGTTTGCCAAGAAGTTCGGCTGCGAGATCATCGAGGTGGTCTCCGGCGGCGAGGATGTGCAGAAGGCCGCCTTTACCGCCAAGGACGAGACCGGTATCCTGGTCAACTCCGACTTCCTCAACGGCCTGACCGTCAAGGACGCCATCCCCGTCATCACCAAGTGGCTGGAGGAGAAGGGCATCGGCGCCGCCAAGGTGAACTACAAGCTCCGCGACTGGGTGTTCTCCCGCCAGCGCTACTGGGGCGAGCCCATCCCCATGGTGTGGTGCGACAAGTGCGGCTGGCAGCCTCTGCCCGAGGATCAGCTGCCCCTGCTGCTGCCCGACGTGGATTCCTACGAGCCCACCGACGACGGCGAGTCCCCCATCTCCAAGATGACCGACTGGGTCAATACCACCTGCCCCTGCTGCGGCGGCCCCGCCAAGCGTGAGACCGATACCATGCCCCAGTGGGCCGGCTCCAGCTGGTATTTCCTGCGGTATATGGATCCCCACAACGACAAGGCTCTGGCCTCCAAGGAGGCTCTGGAGTACTGGAGCCCCGTGGACTGGTACAACGGCGGCATGGAGCACACCACCCTGCACCTGCTGTACAGCCGGTTCTGGCACAAGTTCCTCTACGACATCGGCGTGGTGCCCACCAAGGAGCCCTACCAGAAGCGCACCTCCCACGGCATGATCCTGGGCGAGGGCGGCGAGAAGATGTCCAAGAGCCGCGGCAACGTGGTCAACCCCAACGACGTGGTGGCCCAGTACGGCGCCGACACCATGCGCACCTATATCATGTTCATCGGCGACTTTGAGAAGGCCGCCTCCTGGAGCGACAACGCGGTGAAGGGCTGCAAGCGCTTCCTGGACCGTGTGTGGAACCTGTCCGAGAGCCTGACCGATTCCATGGAGTACACCCCTGCCAACGAGAGCGCCATCCACAAGGCCATCAAGAAGGTGGCCGATGATATCGAGGCTATGAAGTTCAACACTGCCATCGCCGCTCTCATGGCCCTGGTCAACGACTTCTACGCCAACGGCTGCTCCAAGGGCGACTACAAGACCCTGCTGCTGATGCTCTCTCCCTTCGCCCCCCACATGGTGGAGGAGCTGTGGGAGACTCTGGGCTTCAACGCCGACGGCATGGCCTGCCAGCAGAGCTGGCCCGCCTACGACGAGAGCAAGACCGTGGCCGCTGAGGTGCAGATGGCCGTCCAGGTGTGCGGCAAGCTGCGCGCCACCATCACCGTGCCCATGGACAGCGACGAGGCCACCGTGGTGGCCGCCGCCCTGGCCGATCCCAAGGTGCAGAAGTTCACCGAGGACAAGAACCTGGTGAAGACCATTCTGGTGCCCAACAAGCTGGTCAACCTGATCGCCAAGTAAAGAGACGGGAAATCCAAATCCGCTCTTGACATTTAGGCGAATATAGAATACAATGGTTCTGTTAAAGCCATATCTATGTGGCCCTTTGGCGGTGGAACCCCGCCGCTTCGGAGGGAGGGGAAATCAATGTCGGAAGTCCATGTGAAGGACGGCGAGTCCTTGGAGAACGCGCTGAAGCGTTTCAAGCGCAGCTGCGCCAAGTCTGGTGTGCTGGCCGAGGTTCGCAAGCGTGAGCACTACGAGAGCCCGAGCGTCAAGCGCCGCAAGAAGTCTGAGGCCGCCCGCAAGAACCGCAAGAAGTATTACTAAAAACATTCAAGGTCCCGTACCAAAAGGTGCGGGACCTTGTTGTTTTTGTTTTATATCCCATCAAAAAAGCTCAGCCCATCCCTTAAGGGATGGGCTGAGCCTTTAAGCGAATGCTTAGAACAGGTGAACCGCGGTGATCAGGCCGGAGAACACGATAGAAACGGTGGAGCACAGCTTGATCAGGATGTTCAGAGAGGGACCGGAGGTGTCCTTGAAGGGATCGCCCACGGTGTCGCCGATAACAGCGGCCTTGTGGCAGTCGGAGCCCTTGCCGCCGTGATGGCCGGCTTCAATGTACTTCTTGGCGTTGTCCCAGGCGCCGCCGGCGTTGGACATAAATACGGCCACTACGAAGCCGGTAACGGTAACGCCGCCCAGCAGGCCCACAACAGCCTCCGCGCCCAGGATCAGGCCGGTGACGACGGGAACGATGATAGCCAGCAGAGAGGGGATAACCATCTCATGCAGAGCGCCCTTGGTGCACAGGTCCACGCAGGAGGCGTAGTCGGGATCGGCCTTGCCTTCCATGATGCCGGAGATCTCGCGGAACTGGCGGCGGACCTCCACCACGATGGACTGAGCGGCACGCTGCACGCCGCTCATGGTGAGGGCGGCGAAGACGAAGGTGAGCATAGCGCCCACGAACAGGCCCACCAGCACGGCGGGATTGGTGAGGGACAGGTCGGGAGCGTGATCCATGCGGACCTTAACCACGTCCACGTAGGAGACCAGCAGAGCCAGAGCGGTGAGGGCGGCGGAGCCGATGGCGAAGCCCTTGCCGGTGGCGGCGGTGGTGTTGCCCAGGGAGTCCAGGGCGTCGGTGCGGTTACGGACCTCTTCGCCCAGGCCGCTCATCTCGGCGATACCGCCGGCGTTGTCGGCCACGGGGCCGTAGGCGTCGGTAGCCAGGGTGATGCCCAGGGTGGACAGCATGCCCACGGCGGCGATGCCGATGCCGTACAGGCCCTTGGAGAACAGCTCGCTGTAGTTGTCAGCGCTGGTAGTCAGGGAGCCGCCGGCAGCCAGGAAGGAGACGATGATGGCGATGCCGATGATGATGATGGGGGCGGCGGTGGACAGCATGCCCAGGGAGATACCGCCGATGATGGTGGTGGCGGCGCCGGTCTCGGTGGAGTCGGCCAGACCCTGAGTGGGCTTATAAGTATCGGAGGTGTAGTACTCGGTGAAGTAGCCGATGGCGCAGCCGGCTACCAGGCCAGCCAGGATGGCGATGTAGGGGCCCCAGGAACCCATGATGAGGTAGGTCACGGGAGCGCCGATGATGGCGGCCAGCACGGCGGCGGTATAGGTGCCCTTGCGGAGGGTGGCCAGCAGAGACTTCTGGGTGGCGTCCTCACGGGTGCGGATCAGGAAGGTGCCCAGCACGGAGCAGATGACGCCCACCACGGCGATGACTAGGGGGAGCAGCATAGCGTTCCAGACCATGCCCTCGCTGCTGTAGGCGGCGGCGCCCAGAGCAAAGGTAGCCAGAATGGAGCCAACATAGGACTCGTACAGGTCGGCGCCCATGCCGGCCACGTCGCCCACGTTGTCGCCCACGTTGTCAGCGATGGTAGCGGGGTTGCGGGGGTCATCCTCAGGGATACCGGCCTCTACCTTACCCACCAGGTCGGCGCCTACGTCGGCGGCCTTGGTGAAGATGCCGCCGCCCACGCGGCCGAACAGAGCCATGAAGGAGGCGCCCATGCCGAACATAACCATGGTCTGTGCGATCTTGGCGGCCTCGAAGCCGGCGATGTACTTCAGAATGTGGAACCAGATGGACACGTCCAGCAGACCCAGACCTACCACAATGAAGCCCATGACCGCGCCGGAGGAGAAGGCTACGTTCAGACCCCGGTTCAGGCTTTCATGAGCGGCGTTGGCAGTACGGGCATTGGCGGAGGTGGCGATCTTCATGCCGATGAAGCCCGCCAGGCCGGAATAAATGCCGCCGGTGAGGAAAGCGAAGGGGATAAACCAGTTATCCAGCATGCCTCTCCACGCCAAAAGGAGCAAAATCACGAAGACGATGATAAAGATCTTTGCGACGGTCGTATACTGGCGCTTAAGATAAGCGTTAGCGCCTTTACGGATGGATGCAGCCAGTTTCTGCATCAGTTCAGTGCCCTCTGAGAAGGCTAAGACCTTCTTTGCTTGCACTAAGGCGAAGATTAGTGCGATAGCAGCACCTACTAAGCCAAGCCAAAACAGGTTTTCCAACAACTTTCCCAACTCCTTTGTTGTTCGGGAACCCTTGTAGCCCAAGGGTTCCCGGTTTTCCGGTCAAGTTGATTTTAACGCAAGACACCCACTTTTGGCAAGTACCATTGCAAATAAGAAAGCGTCAAATCCTAGGATTTGACGCTTTACACAAAGTTTACTTATGTCTTACGAGCGTTTCCATGCATTTCCGCTAAACAGTACTAAGATGGGAAGTATTTCCAAACGACCCACGATCATACAGAGGGAGAGGATCGCTTTGGAAAACAGGGAGAAGGCGGCGTAATTGCCCATGGGGCCTACCATTTCAAGGCCGGGGCCAATATTGCCGATACAGGCCACCACTGCGGTAAAGGTGGTACCGAAGGAGAAATTGTCCACTGAGACCAGAAGTGTGGCTCCCAGGGTGATGAGCATGTAAGCGGAGAAGAAGATGTGGACCGAGCGCAGGGAGCTCTCTTCCAGCACGTGGCCGTCCAGCTTGACCACATTGACCGCTCTGGGATGAATGACCTGACGGACCTCGCGGCTGATGCAGCGCAGGAGGATCAGGACCCGGGAGCATTTGATTGCGCCGCCGGTGGAGCCGGCACAGGCGCCGATGAACATGAGCAGGACCAGCAGGACCCGGGAAAACTCCGGCCACTGGTCGAAATCAGTGCTGGCGTAGCCGGTGGTAGAGATAATAGTACTTACCTGGAAGGCTGCGTGACGGATCGCCTCTCCAATCGTGTCGTACAGACTGCTGATGTTAATGGAGATCAGGACGATACTTGCAAAGACCACCACCAGGAAAAAGCGCAGTTCGTCGCTTTTGAACACCTGCTTTACCTTGCCGCACAGCAGCAGGAAATAGAGAGCAAAGTTTACCGAGAACAGCAGCATGAAGATAGTGATGATGATCTCAAAGGCAGGGTTGCCGTAAGCGCCGATGGAAAGGTTTTTGATAGAGAAGCCGCCGGTACCTGCCGTGCCGAAGGAGTGCACGATACTGTCATACCAGGGCATGCCGGCAATGCGCAGGATGACGATCTCGATGACCGTCAGGCCGCAGTAGATGCCGTAGAGGATCTTGGAGGACTGGCTGCTTTTGGGGACCAGCTTGCTGACCACAGGGCCGGGGCTCTCCGCCTTCATCAGGTGGAGGGTTCGGGAGCCCAGACTGGGCAGCAGAGCAATGGTGAGAATGAGTACGCCCATGCCGCCCAGCCAGTGCATGAAGGAGCGCCAGAACAGGATCCCCTTGGGCAGCGGCTCCACTGCGGTGAGGATGGAGGCGCCGGTGGTGGTAAAGCCTGAGGCGGACTCAAAAAAGCAGTCGATATAGGTGGGGAAGTAGCCGGAGAAATAGAAGGGAAGGGCGCCTGTGGCGCTGACCAGCAGCCAGATCAAGGCTACTGCGAAAAAGCCCTCCCGGGGAAAGAAGTGGTCGTTGCTCCGCAGCATGGAGAGCAGCCCGCCGACCAGGATCAGCAGCGGAATCGTGATAAGAAAGGGGCGGGGATCTTCCCGGTAATACAGGCAGACCATCAGGGGGAGCAGCATGGCACAGGCTTCCACCATCAGCGTCTTGCCTGTCAGCTTGAATACCAGTCTGAAGTTCATTGAGCAGCCCCCATATCCAGCAGCGAATCCTCAAAGATATCGTTGATGTCCATGATGCCGTGATTGCGGGAGATCAGGATCACGATATCGCCGGAGGAGATGACGGAGGAGCCGTCGGGGATGATGATCTTGCCCTGGCGGACCAGCACCGCGATCAGGATGCCCTTTTTCAGCCGCAGGTCCCGCAGGGGGATGTCCAGGTTGTGAGTGGTGTCGTTGACCACGAACTCCATAGCCTCGGCGTGCCCGTCGGCGATCTTGTACAGGGCGTTCATCACGCTGCCCTTGGAGTTCTGCATGCCGCGGACCACCTGGAGGATGTGGCTGGCGGTGATCATCTTGGGAGAGATGATGCTGTCCAGGCCGGCGGCGTGGGCGATGCCCACATAGTTCTGCCGGTTGCACTTGGCCACCACCTTGGGGATGCCCTGCTGCATGGCGTAGAGGGAGATGATCAGGTTGTCCTCGTCCCGGTCGGTGAGGGCCACGAAGGCGTCGGAGGCGGTGACGTTCTCCTGCTCCAGCAGATCCTGATCGGTGCCGTCCCCGCACAGGATCATGGTGTGAGGCAGCACCTCGCTCAGGTGGCGGCAGCGCTCCATATTCCGCTCAATGATCTTGACCCGCGTGCCGATGCGGTTGAGGATGACCGCCAGATAGTGGGCGATCCGTCCGCCGCCCACCAGCAGCACGTCCTTGCTTTTCGGTGTGTGCCGGCCCAGCAGACGGAAGAAGGAGGTCAGACCCACGGGATCGCCTACCAGATAGAGGTGATCGCCCACCCGGGGTACGAAGGAGCCGTCGGGAATGATGACCTCACCGTCTTCCCGCTCTGCCGCGCACAGCAGCATGGACAGCTCCTGTAATTTGCGGCCCTGGGCGGACAGGGGCGTACCCACCAGGAAATCGCCTTCCCGGACCCGGAAGCCAATGAGCTCCACCCGGCCGCGGCAGAAGGTCTCGATATTGGCGGCAGGGGGGAAGCGGAGCAGGCGGGAGATCTCCACAGCCGTGGCGTTCTCCGGATTGATGACCAGGTCAATGCCCAGCTCGTCCTTCAAATGGGAAAACTCCGCTGCGTATTCCACGTTGCGGACCCGGGCGATGGTGAATTTCGCGCCCAGCCGCTTGGCTGTCAGGCAGCAGACCATATTTACCTCATCCAGGTTGGTGGCGGCAATGACTACGTCTGCGGAACGGACGCCGGATTCCTCCAGGGCGGAGATAGACGCGCCGTTTCCTTTCACACACATGACGTCCAGCGCGTCGGAGGCCCGCTTGAGCGCCTCGTCATCCGTGTCGATCACCGTGACGTCGTGCTCCTCCTGAGAGAGGTGCTCGGCCAGCGTGTAACCCACCTTGCCGTCGCCAACGATAATGATTTTCAAGCTAAGATCATCCTTTCCAAGCGCATCTCCACACACTGCGCACATTGGTAAGGACAATCTTAACGCAAACCTCTCCCACATGCAAGTACTGATGCATATTATTTTGTCAGAAACACTCAGAAAAAAGCACGCTCCCGCTGAGGGAGCGTGCTTGCCGCTGTCTGAGACCTATGTGGTCCACTCGCTGTGAATCAGGCCCACTAAGTACCAGTTGTTCTGCCAGGGCTCGAATACCAGCTTGAGGGAGCACCAGTCGTAGCCCTTTTTTTCCGGGTCGATGCCGGGGAAGTTGTAATCCACGAACCGGGCCTGGGGATAGGCGTCGGCTACATTTTCCAGTGCGTTGCCGCTCATCAGCACGGTGTCCACCCCCACCTCCGGCGCCTGGGTGTAATCGGCGTTGAACACGAACCGGTCAAAGTATGCGTCACAGGTGGAGCGGATGGGCATTCCGGAGCCGTCCATTACGCCCCAGACATAGGTTTCCTCATCCTCAGCCAGGACAGAGACCTCCTGGCTGGACAGGGTGCGGTCATATTCGGTGGAGACCGTGGAGAAGGGAGTAAGCGTAAGTCCCTTTTCCGGGTGGATCAGGGCAGACAAGCCCGTATAATCCTCCGCCTTCAGGAGCTCCAGAGCAGACTCCGCCCGCTCCAGCAGAATGTCGTTGTCGCCGGTATCCAGGGGTTGGGCGGTAGGTACCGCGGAGGCGCTGCTGGTCACAGCCTGTGCCATGGGGATACTGCTGCGAGCGTCGCCATTCAGACCCTGGCTGGCGGAGAAGAGTCCTCCGCCCAGAAGTGTACCCAGTGCCAACCCGCCCACCAGAGCCAGGGCGGGGAGCAGGATCGTCCTTCGCATCGTATTCTCCTCACATATCAAAGGTCCGTCACGATATGATATTTTATAAGAAGTGAATGAAAAATACAACAACAAATGGTTACAAATTGGCGGGAGATTTGTACATCTTGCAAACTGGGGATAAACCAGGTATAATAAAACCCATCAAGAAGGAGAAATGAGGTGACCGCCATGCATGAGCATGAGCTTCAATTCCATATCAAATGCGGCCCCGGCGATGTGGGTCGGTACTGCTTCCTGCCCGGCGATCCGGGCCGCTGCGAGAAGATCGCGGCTTACTTCGATAACCCGGTGAAGGTGCAGAGCAACCGGGAGTATACTACTTATACCGGCACTTTGCTGGGGGAGAAGGTGAGCGTCTGCTCTACCGGCATCGGAGGTCCCTCCGCCGTCATTGCCATGGAGGAGCTGCATAACATCGGTGCGGATACCTTTATCCGGGTGGGCACCTGCGGGGGTATCGCCCTGAAGGTGAAGAGCGACGATGTGGTCATCGCCACCGGCGCGGTGCGCCATGAGGGAGCCAGCAGGGAGTATGCTCCCATTGAGTTCCCCGCCGTGTCCGACTATGAGGTGCAGACTGCGCTGGTCCAGGCTGCCAAGAATTTGGGCAAACCCTGGCATGCCGGGGTGGTCCAGTGCAAGGATTCCTTCTATGGCCAGCACGATCCCAAGCGGATGCCGGTAAGCCAGGAGCTGCTGTACAAGTGGGAGGCGTGGAAGCGCCTGGGGGTGCTGGCCTCTGAGATGGAGTCTGCCGCCCTGTTCTGCTGTGCCGCCGCTCTGGGTGTGCGGTGCGGCTCCTGCTTCCACGTGATCTGGAACCAGGAGCGTGAGGCCGCCGGTCTGGACCAGACTGAGAGCCACGACTTGTCCGCTGCCCTAGAGGTGGGCATTGAGGCTGTCAAGCTGCTGATCCAGGCAGACCGGAACAAGTAAACAAGAAAAAAGAAGGGCCGTCCCCACAGGGACGGCCCTTCCGCTATATTCAGGACTGCTTCGGCTGCCGCAGACACCGCATGGCGTTGAGGATGGCGATGACCGATACCCCCACGTCCGCGAATACCGCTGCCCACATGGAGGCCAGACCCACGGCGCTGAGCACCAGTACCAGCAGCTTCACCGCCAGAGCGAAGATGATGTTCTGCTTGACGATGACCAGGGTGCGCCGGGCGATGGCAATGGCGTGGGCGATCTTGGAGGGCTTGTCGTCCATGAGCACGATGTCGGCGGCCTCGATGGCGGCGTCGGAGCCCAGACCGCCCATAGCGATGCCCACGTCGGCCCGGGAGAGTACCGGGGCGTCATTGATGCCGTCCCCCACGAAGGCCAGAGCTCCTCCGGGAGAGACCTCCTTCAGCAGCGCCTCCACCCGGTCCACCTTGTGGTTGGGGAGGAGCTGAGCATGGACCTCGTCCAGACCCAGGCTGCGGGCTACGTCCTCACCAACTGCCCGGGCGTCACCGGTGAGCATGACGGTCTTGCGAATACCCTGGCGCTTCAGGGCGGCGATGGCCTCCTGGGCGTCAGGCTTCACCTCGTCGGAGATGACGATGTGGCCCAGGTATACCCCGTCGGCGGCCACATGGACGGTGGTACCCACCCGGTGGCAGGGGTGCCAGGACACGCCGATGTCCTCCATCAGCTTGTCGTTGCCGGCGCAGATCACATGGCCATCCACCGTGGCCCGCACACCCCGACCGGACAGTTCTTCCGCGTCCGATACCCGGGCGGTGTCCAGCTCCTTGCCCCAGGCCTCCTTCAGGGAGCGGGAGATGGGGTGGTCGGACCAGGATTCCGCCAGAGCCGCCAGCTCCAAAAGCTCCTCCTCCGGACAGGAATCGGGGTGGATGGCGGTGACGTTGAACACGCCCCGGGTCAAGGTGCCCGTCTTGTCGAATACCACGATCTCCGTCTTGGCCAGCACCTCCAGGTAGTTGCCTCCCTTTACCAGAATGCCGTCCTTGGAGGCGCCGCCGATGCCGCCGAAGAAGGACAGCGGCACTGAGATCACCAGGGCGCAGGGGCAGGACACCACCAGGAAGTTCAGGGCCCGCTGGATGGAATCCGCCCACTGGATAGATGTAAACAGGGGAGGCAGGAAGGCAAGAGCCACGGCGGCCAGCACCACGATGGGGGTGTAGTACCGGGCGAACTTGGTGATAAAATGCTCCGCCTTGGCCTTTTTGCTGCTGGAGTTTTCCACCAGCTCCAGGATCCTGGACACGGTGGATTCCTCAAAGGCCCGGGTGACCTGGACCCGGAGCAGGCCGGACAGATTGACGCAGCCGGAGATCACGTCGTCGCCGGGGCGCACTTCCCGGGGCAGGGACTCGCCGGTAAGGGCGGCGGTGTCCACGGTGGAGGTCCCCTCCAGCACCACGCCGTCCAGCGGGATCCGCTCCCCGGCTTTGATGACGATGGCGTCCCCCACCGCCACATCCTCCGGGTCCACCTGCTGAAGCTGTCCGTCCACCTCTACGTTGGCGTAGTCGGGCCGAATGTCCATCAGGGCCGATATGGATTTGCGGGACTGATCCACGGCATAGCTCTGGAACAGCTCGCCCACCTGATAGAACACCATAACGAACACCGCCTCCGGATATTCTCCGGTAGCCAGCGCTCCCACGGTGGCCAGCGCCATCAGAAAGTTTTCGTCAAAGACCTGGCCGTGGGCGATGTTGCGCACCGCCCGCCACAGCACATCCCAGCCCGCGATGGCGTAGGGGACCAGGAACGCCGCCAGCCTGGCCCAGCCCGTCAGCGGCAGCAGCAGGGCGGCGGTAAACAGGACGGCAGCGGCGATGAGCCGGGCCAGCATCCGCTTTTGCTTCCTGGACATGGATGAAAACCTCTCTTTCCGGAGCGGCCTTACAGCACCACCGTGCAGTCGGGCTCCACCTTTTTGCAGACCTTTACCGCCTGCTGGACGATCTCCTCAAACCGGGCGTCGTCGGCGTCCAGAGTGAGCTTCTGGGTCATAAAGCTGACAGAGGCGTCGTGTACCCCGTCCAGCTTCTTGATGGCGGCCTCCATCTTGGCGGCGCAGTTGGCACAGTCCAGGTTGACCAGCTTGAAACGCTTTTTCATATCACTCGCTCCTTCTCCTTATAAAATATGCAGGGGCAGCAGCTCCGCCACATGCTCCATGCCCTGATCCAGAATGGTGCGGACATGGCTGTCGGCCAGAGCATAAAACACCGTCTTGCCCTCCCGCCGGGCTTTGACCAGCCGGCACTGCTTCAAAGAGCGCAGCTGGTGGGAGATGGCGGACTGGGTCATACCCAGCAGCTGGGCGATGTCGCACACGCACATCTCCGACTCGGACAGGACGTACAGGATCTTGATACGGGTGGAGTCGCCAAAGATCTTGAACAGCTCCGCCAGATCGTACAAGACCTCCTCGTCAGGCATGTTCTGGTTGACCTGCTCCACGATATCCTCGTGTACATGCATATAGTCGCAGCGCTCCACGTCTCTGGGTTCGGACATAGGCACACTTCCTCTCGTTAAACATATGAGCCATTGTTCAATTGTTATTATATGCACAATTGTTCATATGTCAATAGGAAACACGAAAATTTTTCTTGCGGCTTTGGCCGGTATCCCGTATGATAGGAGCATCAAAGGAGGGAGCGCTGTGAAGCGGGATGAAAATCGGGAAGAGGGCCTGAAGGCCCTGGACGAATGTGAATATATGGTGCTGGCCATGACCGATCCGGCAGGGGAGCCCTACTGCATCCCTGTGAACGGAGCCCGGGCGGGAGAGACGGTCTATATCCATTGCGCCAAGCATGGAGAGAAGCTGGACTGTCTCCGGGCCAACCCTGCGGTGTGCATCACCGCGGTGGGAAGTCAGCGGGTAGTACAGGCGGAGTACACCACCCTGTTCACCTGCGCCGTGGCCCGGGGCAGGGCGGTGGAGGTTACCGACCCGGAGGAAGTGCGCCGGGGGCTGCGGGTGATCTGCAAACGATACACCCCCGACTGCCCGGAGCGGGTGGAGGAGGTCATCGAAAAGTACTTGCCTGCCGTCTCCGTCTGGCGGGTGGATCTCACCACCGTCAGCGGCCGCCGGAAGGACAAGGGATAACGGCAAAAAGCAGCCCGGACAGTAATCTGTCCGGGCTGCTTTCTTACTTGTGGACGGTGGTTCAGCACCTTCCAAAGCTCTTTTCACTTGGATTTTGGCGGCTTACAGACCAAGCCAATCCTCTGCGCCGTTGGTTTTCTTATACTCGTGGGAGTTGGAGGCCTCCACGATGGGGTAATAGGCCCAATAGGTCTCCGGGACGTCGGGGAAGAGGCGCAGATCATCCGCATGCTGGTCGACAAAGTCCTTGTCGGCCGTGCGGCCCAGCATCCGGTTGGTAAAGACGGCCGCCTCAGCCCGGGTGATCGTGCTGTAGGGACGGAA
Organism: Flavonifractor sp. HCP28S3_F3; assembly: GCF_052065355.1. Taxonomy (NCBI): domain Bacteria; kingdom Bacillati; phylum Bacillota; class Clostridia; order Eubacteriales; family Oscillospiraceae; genus Flavonifractor; species Flavonifractor sp. HCP28S3_F3. Next base: position 132,884 of record NZ_JBQHUF010000005.1, on the reverse strand, counting down.
GGTGCCGTCGGAGTAGCCGGTGATCCAACCGTATTGGATAGAGCCCACCACGTTGTCGTAGAACCAGTCGCCGGGGTGTACGTCGGAGAAGATATTTTCTCCGCTGGTACCCAGATCGGCAAAGCGCATACCCAGAGCGGTGAACTCAGCGCGGGTAATGGTACGCTCAGGCTCGAACAGGTCGCCGCCCACGCCGTTGAGCATGCCCAGAGAGGCCAGCACATTCACCGCTTTGCTGTACCAGGCGTCGGAGGGGACATCGGTAAAGGAAACGGTAACGGTGACATTCTTGTTCAACAGGAGATTGTAGAACAGCTGGGCAGCTTCAGCCCGGGTCATATTGTCGTTGGGACCGAAGGAGCCGGTGTCATATCCGTTCATGTAGGCGTTGTGGTCCGTGGTGTTCAGCCAATCGGAGACGCCGGTCTCGTCGGGCTCCAGGATCTGTTCCTTCGCCTCAAAGACTGCCTGGATGGTGTGGTTGGCGCGGACATTTTTAAAGGTGTAGCTGCTCACGGCCCCCACACTCTCGCCGTCCACCAGCACATCGGCGATCTGGTAATCGGCACCGGGAGTGATCGTGAAGGTCCGGTCTGCGCCCGCGGTCACCTGTACAGAACCGGAGGGGCTGATGGAGCCGCCCTCGCCGGCCTCTGCCTTGATGGTGTAGCGAGTGGTGCCGCCCCCGCCGCCGCCGCTGGAGGTCTTCTCATATACCAGCACGAAGGGGGAGAAGGAAGCGGTCTCGAACTTGAAGTAGCGTGTTCCGTCAACCGTCACAATATCATCCGCGGTCATCTCACGCACGTCGGGGGCGTTATTCTTGAGCGCGGTATCGATGTTGTCATAGTTCCGGTCCAATGCGTCGAAATGGACCATATAACAGGTACTGCCGCTCTTGTAGTTGTCAGGGACCCGCCAATAGACGGCCAGGTCGACACCTTCGTCCACGGTCAGGTAAGCATTGCCGTTTTTGGTGTCCACCAGGTCCAGATAGTTCTGCACATAGGAGTAGCTGCCGTCCGGGATGCTGTCGATCTTCTCGGTTATATAGTCGACCAGTACATTTTCATCCAGCAGGTTGTCCACCAGCAGTTTGACGCCGGTGATGTCGTCCTCGTCCAAGGCAACTTTGCTGCCGTTAACATAGTAGGTGGTATTCGCCGGAACAAGGACCGTGACATCACTGCCGGTGAGACCCTCTTCCTCCGTAATGATGGGAGTGGTGGTGTTCTGATCCGTCAGGCCGCGGACTGAAAGAGTTCCGGTGCCGCTGCCGATGCTGCGGGAGACGGTTTTACCCTTCAGCTCCAGCTGAGCGGTGATCAGGTTCGGATTCAGGGCACCGGAGTAGACAGCCATGGAGTATTCCTTGTGCTGGACACCCAGAGTGGGTTCAAATTTATCGCTGGTAACGATTTCGTTTGTGTCGCGGTCAGTCAGCTGAAGCCGCACGGGATCCTGACCAGTGGGGGACACCAAGCGGTAGATATAGCGCATGGTATCAACGCCTTCAACGTCGCTGCTGTGGGCGTCGGTACCGTAGAGCTCCAGAGTCCAGCTGCGGGTGGTGCCTTTGCCGTCGTCATAGGAGAGCGTGAGGATATCAGACAGATCCATAGCGGTGCTGTGTCCACCCAGCTGTGCGTTCAGATCCTCCGGCAGAGTGACATAGTAGCCGGGCTCAGGCAGACCGTTTTTCGTGTTGCCCACCAGTTCGCCGGAGCCATTCACTACGCCGGTATAGCCCTCGCCGCCGGTGTAGACCGAGATATTCGCGGGAGTGATGGTGATGACGCCCTTGGGATTTTTGATGGTCAATTCGCCGGTCAGGGGAATGTTGTTGGTGTTGGTCCAGCCCAGCGTCTCAAAGTCCGCCTGGGACACAGTCCAAACAAAGGTGTTTTCCGCCTCGGACGCGGAGGAGTATTCAGTGCCGGGCTTCAGCTGCCAGCTGATGGGGAGCGATTCACCTTCCCAGCTTTCGCTTTCGAGGTAAGTCTCTTCTCCGAAAACGCCGATCAGGTAGTCCTCGATCAGGTCTTCCGCGGTCGGATAGGTGGAGAGCATGGCATATTCCTCCGGCTCATGCTCAATAAAGTACTCGTAATCTGAGGCGGCCACATAGGCGAGGTTTTCCACCCGCACCACGTTGACATGGATGTGATAGGTATGATCGTCGGAGGTGTAGATGGGAGTACCGTCGAAGCTGTAGCTGGGACCCCAACTGGAGCTTACGGTTTTGCCCTCTATGTCGATGTAGTAGTACTGGTTGTCGGCCGAAGTTCTGGCCTCATCCAGAGCATCGATCCGCAGGGTATTGATCTGCTCGCCGAATTCAAAGTCTTCGCCGTCATCGTTCCGCGCGCCGGTAGAATCCTGCCAGCGGTACCAGAAGAAGATGTCGCCCGCTTTGTTTCCGGCCAGGTCATGCTGGATGTTTGGAACGATGTCCACAGACTGGTCTTCGGCCAGATTTACAGTAATGGTAGAGCCGTTTGCTACGGTTTCCGTCCAGGAGCTGCTGTTCCGCGGATTGTGCTCCACCGTAAAGGTCACTTCAGGCTCCATCAAATCGCCGCCCGCCAGCGTAACGGTATCGGACGTCACAGTGGAATCGACCGTCAGCTCTTTGCCGTTCATCATCCATACGCTGTCCGTGTAGCCGGGCTTGGGACCTGCTCCGCCGGGGACTTCCGGCAGCGCGTAGCTCTCGTCATAGCTCCAGAGGTCGCCCTGCTTGGTATAGCGAATAGACTGCTTATAGAGCTTCTCCTCTGTACAGTACGGAGTTCCCTCTGCGGTCTCACCGTTGTAGTAGCTGACGGTAAGGGAATAGGTAATGGCATTTTTGTCCGGGGTGTTTCCGCCGGCCTTTTTCATAAAGGTATCGTAGGTGTCTTTGTCTGGCATGACAACAACTCTGGGAGAGGACTGATATTCTGCTGGAGCGCCAGAGTCATAAAATTTGAATGCCTTTTCAGCAAAGCCTGATACGTCGGTTCCCTTTACAATGATCACTTTTATGGGCTGGTAAGATAGTTCGGCGGCACTTCCGCTGCGGGGATAAAAGGCTTCGCTTCCAATAGTAGTTACGCTTGCAGGGATGACCAGTGTCAGGTCCACGTCGGCAAAGGCATTGGCAAATGTGTTCTTGCCGATGGTGACCAGACCGTCCGGCAAAGAGAAGTCGGTAAAATCCGGATCATCCTTGTGTAAGTTGTATTTATCGCTTGTTGTAACAAAGCGCAGGCTGGAACATTCCAAAAAAACGGAACCGGAACTGCCGTCCGCTTTACCCAGTGTGGTCAATGAATCAGGCAGGACCACACCGGTCAGACCAGTACAGCCTCTGAACGCATTTACCTCGATGGTAGTAACTTTGGTGTTTGACAGGTCCAGCACACCGGTGAGGGAAGAGCAGTTTAAGGCAGCCTGATTTTTAATGGTGGTCAGCGCTGTTGCCTCGGAAAAGTCGAGGGAGACTAGCTTGGCATTGGCGGGAAGTAAAAATGAGAAGCTGTTTGTATCAATGGTTGTTACGTTAGAGGGGATCTTGACGGAAAGGTACACGGTAGATTGGTTCTGATTGATTTGGTCAAACCAAGTGCTTGAGATTCCCTTACAAATTCCTCCTGAAATATTCAAACCTTCCGTCGGTACCTCCAGCGGGTTGTCCGCCGAAGTGCCGGGGTCCCCGGCGTCCAGCACAGCGATGCTGGTTTCATCTGTTTCTGCATCACGAGAGGTATACTCCTCTGTGTACGCCGGGAGTGTGGAGACCTCTGCATCTCCGCCGTCTGCGGCAAATGCTGACGTGGGCAGCATGCCGATCAACAGGCAGAGAGACAAAAGTCCCGCCCATATTCTTCGTTTCATTCTTTCACCTTCCTTTAAAATTTGACGCTGTTTATACTTTCCCAAGAGCGCACTTGTCCCATATTGTAACATATTGGGAAATGCTTTTCAATTTTAAAAAGTGCAGATTCGCATTAGTGCGGTTATAGAGAAGGTTATAAAGTCTCCAATAGGAAACGGCCTACGCTCTCCATGGCCTCTCCGGCCTTTTTCATGGGGAACATCTGGAACACATGCCACAGGTCGGTCCACACCTCCAGACGGCAGGGGACGGCGGCCTGAATGAGGCGGTCCCGCAGGCGGATGGAGTCAGACAGCAGGATCTCGTTGGTGCCCGCCTGGATCAGGGTGGGTGGGAAGTCGGTGAAGTCGCCGAATAGGGGAGACAGGCAGGGGTCGGACAGATCCTGGCCTCTGGCGTAGGCATCCCGCACGGCGTAGATATAATTAAGGGTAAGGACCGGGTCAATGGGCTCCCGCTCCTGGTAGGACTTGCCACTGGCGGTCATGTCCGTCCAGGGGGAGAGGAGGATCAGGGCCCGGGGCAGCCGCCGTCCGGCCTTTTTCAGCAGATGGGTGAGCACCAGGGCCAGGTTGCCGCCGGCGGAGTCTCCGGCCACAACCACGTCCCGGGCGCCATAGCCCTGGTACATCAGGTAGTCCCAGGCCCGCATGGCGTCCTCCACAGCGGCGGGGTAGGGGTGCTCGGGGGCCAGCCGGTACTCGAAGCAGAGCACCTGCCAGCCGGTGACGTTGGCAAACTTGGAGGCCAGGATGCGGGAGTAGCCCAGATTGCCGCTGGTGTAGCCGCCCCCGTGACAGTATAGGATGGCGCGGCGGCGGTCGTGGCCCCGGTGGGGGCGCACCCAGGCGCAGGGCATACCCTCCAGCTCAAAAGGCTCCCAGCTCATGCCGGACATGGGAGCCACCAACCGGCCCAGCAGCTCCTGGCCTTTGCGCTGCTTTTCCAGGTCCTCGGGGTCCATAGTCTCCGGTGTGGCGGCGCTGTGGATGGCCCGCAGCGCCCGCAGAAAGGGGTCCAGCCGCTGGTTTTCGGCGGCGGCCTGCTGCTTCTGGCTGTGGCCCCGGAGTTTGATGTGGATCTTGTCCTGGTCCATGGATGGTTCTCCTTCCTGAAAGCTGATATAGAAAAGTATTATACCATAGCATGGGGAAAAAGGGAAGCGGCGGCATAAGCCGCCCCGCTTCCCCTTGTGACGGGGAGGGGAATGTGGTATGCTTATGCCCAAAGGAGGGGATGGGATGCCTGAGAAAAAAGCGGCTCGGAGTGGTATCGTCTGGACAACGCCGGCGTGCTCTATTCTGCGCTGCAAAAGGAGACCTACTCCGCCATCTACCGTTTCTCCGCCGTCATGGACCGGCCGGTGGACCGGCAGGCTCTGCAGCGGGCAGTGGACAAGACCATGCCCCGGTTCCCCACCTTCCGGGTGCGCATCAAAAAGGGGGCCTTCTGGTACTATTTTGAACCTAACGACGCCCCCGGCCCCTTTGTAAAGAATGATATCTCCAACCCCTGCCAGCCGGTACGTTTTCAGGAGGACAACGGCTGGCTGGTGCGGTTTTACTGCTATGAGCGCCGGATCTCGGTGGAGGTATTCCACGCGGTCAGCGACGGCGGAGGCGCCCTGGTGTTTTTCAAGACCCTTCTTGCCGTCTATCTCCGGGAGACGGGCCACGAGATTCCCAATACCTGCGGGATACTGGACGTGGACGCCCCGCCCCGGCGGGAGGAGCTGGAGGACGCCTATGGGAAGTACGCCCGGGGCAAAGGCCGCCGGGCCAAAAACCCAGGTAAGGCGTACCAGAACACCGGCACGCCGGAGCCCTTTTATACCTTTAATGTAACCATGGGCCTTTGCTCGGTGCTCCAGCTGAAGCAGAAGGCGAAAGAATATGGCGTGTCCATCACGGAGTATCTGACAGCGGTGCTGATGAAAGTGATTATAGACAAGCAGCACCGGGAGGCGCCCCGGAAGGAGCTGCCGGTGGCGCTGGCCATCCCCATCAATCTGCGCTCCTGGTTCCCGTCGGAGACCCTGCGCAATTTTATTCTCACCGCCCGGCCGGTCATCGATCCCTCTCTGGGGGAATATACATTTGAAGAGGTACTCAGCCAGGTCCACCACATGCTGCGGCTGAACATCAACCGGCAGAAGATGCAGGCGGAGCTGACAGGGAATGTGCGCTTCACCAAAAACCGCCTGCTCCAGATCGTGCCCATCGTACTGAAGAATCCGGTGATGGCACTGGGCTACCGCGTGGCCGGCGTGCGGCCGTATTCGGGGACCTATACCAATCCCGGGGCCTTCACGGTGCCGCCGGAGATGGAGCCCCATATCCAGCGCATGGAGGTCATTCTGGGTCAGGCCACCAATCCCAGGGTCCACTGTGCCTCCATCAGCTACGGTGACATTATGGAGATCACCTTTGCGGGCACCTTGCAGGAGAGTGAAACCGAGCGGGATTTCTTCCGCTTCCTGGTCCGGGACGGTATTGCCGTCAAGGTGGAAAGCAACCGGACCCAATGAGAAAAAAGGGGACGTTTTTATGCCATATTGTGTCCATTGCGGGGTGGAATTAGACGCCACGGCAACCTTCTGCCCCCTCTGTCATACGCCGGTGCTGGACCCGGCCCAGCCGCCGGACACCGTTTCGCCCAAGCCCTTCCCCACTCAGCGGGGGGAGGTGGCGCCAGTGGCGAAGCAGGAACTGGCCCTGCTGGTCACCGCCATGCTGGCCAGTGTGGCGGTATGCTGCGGTATCCTCAATCTGTTCCTGAAGCCGGACCGGGGCTGGTCCCTCTATGTGATCGGCGCGGCAGCCATGCTGTGGCTGTGGTTGGTACCGCCGCTGCTGGCCCGGGGGATGCACCTGCTGCTGCGGCTGCTGGTGGACGTAGCGGCGGTGGGCCTGTATGTCTATCTCATCTCGGTGGATCTGAACGGAAAGGCCTGGTTCTGGGGCCTGGCCGCCCCCATCATCCTGTGGGGCGGCGCTATCCTGCTGCTGCTGGGCCTGGTGCTGCGGGTATACCGGCGGTCGGCGATCACGACGCTTACCATTCTTATCGGCAGCGTGGGCGTGTTCCTCTTCGGCGTGGAGTACCTCATCGACCTGTGGCTGTACAGAGCCTGGGATCCCTCCTGGTCCCTGGTGGTGCTCACCATCTGCGTAGGCCTGGTGATCCCCCTGATCATCGTCAGGCGGGTGCCCTCCCTGCGGGAGGAGGCCCGGAAGCGCTTCCATATGTAGGGCTTGCTTGACTGTGGTCGGGAACTGTCGTATAATACGAACTACGAAACGACGGTAAGTCAGATCGTACAGCAAGAAAGCAGAAGGGAGCTGTGACTATGGTGGAGGAAAAAGGGAAAAACCTGGCGCTTGCCAGTATGATCCTGGGTATCGTTGGGTTGGTATTTACCTTCCTCATCAATACGCTGCTGGGCCTGATCCTGGGTATTGTGGGCCTGGTGCTGGCCAGTAAGTCCAAGCAGTTGGGCTTTACGGGCGGGATGCGTACTGCCGGATTCGTGACGAGCCTGATCTCAGTGATTCTGGGCGCTGTGCTGTTTGTGCTGGCCGCGGTGGCCTGCGTTGCTGCCATCGGCATCATGAGCATGGCCTGATAAGTGAAAAGAGAGAGCGCCGCGGCGGCCCGGTGGGGCGCGCTGCGGCGCTTTTGTATCTTTGGCAGAAAGGAGGGGCGAAAATGCTGCCCTATGTGACCATCCTGGGATATTCCGTGCCCGCCTATGGACTTATGGCCGTGCTGGGTTTTCTGGCGGGCCTGGCCCTGGTGCTGCTGGGCAGCCGCCGCTTTGGCCTGAGCCGAGAGGACGGCGTTTATCTCTATGTATTTTCCTGCCTGGGCGGCCTGCTGGGCGCCAAACTCCTCTACCTGCTGCCGGAGCTGCCCCAGGTGGCGGCGGATCTGCCCATGCTGTGGAAAGGGGAGGGGGAACGGTTCGCTCAGACCTATCTGACCGGCGGTATGGTGTACTACGGCGGCTTCGCAGGTGCTGTCGCGGCAGCCTGTCTCACCGCCCGCGGGTTTGCCTTAAAATTGAGTGACTTTTTCCCGGTTCTGATTCCGGCGATTCCGCTGCTCCACGCCTTCGGGCGGGTGGGCTGTTTCTGCGCCGGGTGCTGCTACGGCGTGGAGGCGCCGGAACCCTGGGGGATCGCCTTTACCCACGCCATAGCCGGACCCAACGGAGTGCCCCTGCTGCCGGTTCAGCTGTGGGAATGCGGGGCGGAGCTGGTCATTTTCTCCTTTTTATTATGGTATGCCAGGCGAACCACGGACCACCGCCTGCTGCTGCCCGCTTATCTGTTTACCTACGCACCGGTCCGCTTTCTGCTGGAGTTTTTCCGGGGAGATCCGGTCCGGGGCCTCTATGGACCCCTGTCCGCCTCCCAGTGGTTCAGCCTGGCGGCCCTGGCGGCCGCCGGACTGTGGATGTTCCGGCGGAGAAACCATGAATATGCATAATTAGGCGGATATTATGCATATTATCGGAAATATGCACCAGAGATATGGGGGGCAATTCGTATATTTATGCGAATTGCCCCTTGCATTTGCCGGAGCGCTGTGCTACACTATCTCCAACAAGAACAAACGGAGGTTTTCACCATGGCTGACATTAAAAAAGTAGTACTCGCCTATTCCGGCGGTCTGGATACGTCCATCATCATCCCCTGGCTGAAGGAGAACTACGGCAACCCTGAGATCATCGCCGTCTCCGGCAACGTGGGTCAGGCCGACGAGCTGGAGGGCCTGGAGGAGAAGGCCATCAAGACCGGCGCTTCCAAGCTGTACGTAGAGGATCTGGTGGACGAGATGGTGGACGACGTCATCATCCCCTCCATGCAGATGGGCGCCAAGTATGAGGACTATCTGCTGGGCACCGCCTTTGCCCGGCCCATCATCGCCAAGCGGCTGGTGGAGATCGCCAAGGCCGAGGGTGCCGACGCCATCTGCCACGGCTGCACCGGCAAGGGCAACGACCAGATCCGGTTCGAGCTGGCCATCAAGCGGTTCGCTCCCGAGATGAAGATCATCGCTCCCTGGCGTGAGTGGGACATCAAGAGCCGGGACGAGGAGATCGACTACGCCGAGGCCCACAACGTGCCTCTGAAGATCTCCCGGGAGACCAACTACTCCAAGGACAAGAACCTGTGGCACCTGAGCCACGAGGGCCTGGACCTGGAGGATCCCGCCAGCGAGCCTCAGTACGACAAGCCCGGCTTCCTGGAGATGGGCGTGTCTCCCGCCATGGCTCCCGACGAGCCCACCTATGTGACCATCGACTTTGAGAAGGGCTGGCCCGTGGCTGTGGACGGCGAGAAGATGAAGGCTTCCGACATCATCCGCAAGCTCAACGACCTGGGCGGCAAGAACGGCATCGGTCTGCTGGACATCGTGGAGAACCGGATGACCGGCATGAAGGACCGTGGCGTGTATGAGACTCCCGGCGGCACCATCCTGTACCGGGCTCACGAGGTGCTGGAGATGATCACCATCGACAAGGACACCGCCCACATGAAGAGCAAGCTGGCTGTGGACTTCGCCGATCTGGTGTACAACGGCAAGTGGTTCACCCCCGTGCGGGAGGCCCTCACCGCCTTCGCCACCGAGACCCAGAAGCATGTCACCGGCACCGTGAAGCTGAAGCTCTACAAGGGCAACATCATCACCTCCGGCGTCACCTCTCCCGACACCCTCTACTCCGAGGACATCGTCACCTTCCAGGAGAGCGACTACAACCAGAACGACGCCACCGGCTTCATCAACCTGTGGGGCCTGCCGGACACCGTGCTGGCGCTCCGGGATCAGGGCAAGCTGAACAAGTAAGAATCTGATATTTTCTGCGGGCGGCCGCAGGCTGACCCTACCATCACCGTAGGGACGACCTGCGGTCGCCCGCAATCCAAATAGGGAGCGATTGATTATGAAACTTTGGGCCGGACGGTTCCAGAAAGAGACCGATACCCTGGTGAACGATTTTAACTCCTCCATCACCTTTGACGCCCGGATGTATAAAGAGGACATCACCGGTTCCATGGCCCATGCCGCCATGCTGGGCAAGCAGGGTATCATTGAGGAGCATGAGGCGGAGAAGATCATCGAGGGTCTGAAGGTGATCCTGGCTGATATCGAGGCCGGACAGGTGGAGTTCTCCATGGAGAACGAGGACATCCACATGAACATCGAGACCATGCTGACCCAGCGCATCGGCGACACGGGCAAGCGGCTCCACACCGCCCGCAGCCGGAACGACCAGGTGGCAGTGGATTTCCGGCTCTATGTGAAGCAGGAGATCCCCAAGATCATCAACATGGTACTGGACCTGGAAAAGGTCCTCATTAAGAAGGCCAAGGCCAATCTGGAGACCGTCATGCCGGGCTATACCCACATGCAGCGGGCTCAGCCCACCACCTTCGCCCACTACATGATGGCTTACGCCAACATGCTCCGCCGGGATGTGACCCGGCTGGAGGACTGCCTGGAGCGTATGGACGAGTGCCCTCTGGGTGCCGGTGCCCTGGCCACCTCTACCTATCCGGTGGACCGGTTCCAGACCGCCGCCGCCCTGGGCTTCAAGAAGCCCACCGACAACTCTATGGATTCCGTGTCCGACCGGGACTTCGCCATTGAGTTTCTGTCCGCCTGCTCCATCCTGATGATGCACCTGTCCCGGTTCTCCGAGGAGATCATCCTCTGGTGCTCCTGGGAATTCAAGTATGTGGAGCTGGACGACGCCTACTCCACCGGCTCCTCCATCATGCCCCAGAAGAAGAACCCCGACGTGGCCGAGCTGGTCCGGGGCAAGACCGGCCGGGTGTACGGCTCCCTCGTGACCCTACTTACCGTAATGAAAGCCCTGCCCCTGGCCTACAACAAGGATATGCAGGAGGATAAGGAGTGCGTCTTTGACGCCATCGACACCGTGGAGATGTGCCTGCCTGTGTTCTCCGCCATGCTGGACACCCTCACCGTCCTGCCCAACAACATGAGAAAGGCGGCCTCCGGCGGCTTCATCAACGCCACCGACTGCGCCGACTACCTGACCAAGAAGGGCATGCCCTTCCGGGAGGCCTATATGATCGTGGGCCGGCTGGTGAACATGTGCATCAAGACAGGGGAGACCCTGGATACCCTGCCTCTGAAGGACTTCCGTTCCATCTCCAACCTGTTTGACGCCGACGTGTACCAGGCCCTGGAGCTGAAGACCTGCGTCAACGGCCGTAAGGTTTACGGCGGCCCCGCCAAGGAGGCGGTGGAGCAGCAGATCGCCAACATCCAGGCCTTTGTGGAGGCCCGTGAGCAATGAGCAAGCCCAAGGTATTTATCGACGGTCAGGAGGGAACCACCGGTCTCCAGATCCATGACCGGCTCTCCGGCCGGGACGATATCGAATTGCTGACCATAGACACTGACAAGCGGAAAGACTTGACAGAGAGAAGAAAGCTGATCAACGCCGCCGACCTGGTGTTCCTCTGTCTGCCCGACGCCGCGGCAGTGGAGGCGGTAAGCCTCATCGAGAATTCCCATACCCGGGTGATCGACGCATCCACCGCCCACCGCACCGCTCCTGGCTGGGTATACGGCTTCCCGGAGCTGTATAAGAAACCGGAGGAAACCATTGGGAAAGCACGGTTTGTAGCCAATCCCGGCTGCCACGCCACCGGATTCCTCTCCTCAGTGGCCCCTCTGGTGTCCATGCGTATCCTGCCCAAGGACTACCCTCTGACCTGCTGCTCCCTCACCGGCTACTCCGGAGGCGGCAAGAAGATGATCGCCCAGTATGAGAGCGGGGATAAGGCGGAAGAGCTTTACAGCCCGAGAGTGTACGGAACCACCCTGAAGCACAAGCATCTGCCCGAAATGCAGAAGATCTCCGGCCTGGATAACCCGCCGGTGTTCACTCCGGTGGTGGACGACTACTACAAGGGTATGGCCACCACCATCTATCTCCATAACCGCTACCTGGTGGGCCAGCCCACGGCCCGGGAGCTGAGCCTGATCCTGATGGCCTACTACGCCGGGCAGCCCCTGGTGTCGGTGGCGCCCTATACGGAGGAGCCCGCTTATCTGGCGGCCAATGCCCTGGCGGGCACCGACAAGCTGGAGCTCACCGTCAGCGGCCATGAGGGCCAGAGCATCGTCACCGCCCGGTTCGACAACCTGGGCAAAGGCGCCTCCGGCGCGGCGGTGCAGAACATGAACCTGATGCTGGGCTTTGAAATGACCGCCGGCCTGGCGCTGTAAGGAAAAGGAGTGTGCGATATGAAACAGATCCCCGGCGGCGTGACCGCCCCCAAAGGTTTTACCGCCTCCGGCGTCCACTGCGGCGTGAAGAAAGGCAAGGGGGACGGCAATCAGCCCCCCATGAGCAAAATGCCCGAGGTGCTGGAGGATAAGAAGGACCTGGCCCTCATCGTGTCCGAGCAGCCCTGTGTGGCGGCGGCGGTGTACACCATGAACCGGGTGAAGGCTGCCCCTCTGTATGTCACCATGGACCATCTGGAGAACAGCGAGGCCCAGGCCATCGTAGCCAACTCCGGCAACGCCAACGCCTGCGCCCCCAACAGCCATGAGCATGCCGAGGAGATGTGCGTCCTGGCGGCTCAGGCCACCGGCCTGAAGGCCTCCGACTTTGTGGTGGCCTCCACCGGCGTCATCGGTCAGGAGCTGAACATCGACGCCATCGCCAAGGGTATGCCCGCGGCAGCCGCCGCCCTGTCCAAAAACGGCTCCGACGACGCGGCCAACGCCATTATGACTACCGATACCGTGAAGAAGGAGCTGTCGGTGACCTGCTCCATCGGCGGCAAGACCGTGACCATCGGCGCCATTGCCAAGGGCTCCGGCATGATCCACCCCAATATGGGCACCATGCTGTGCTTTGTCACCACCGACTGCGCCATCACCCATGAGATGCTCACCGACGCCCTCCATGAGATCGTGCCCCGTACCTTCAACCGGGTGACCATCGACGGCGACACCTCCACCAACGACATGTGCGTGGTGCTGGCCAACTCCATGGCGGGCAACGAGCTCATTGAGTGGAAGGACGATAACTATACCGTCTTTTATAAGACTCTCTATTACGTGTTTGAGCAGCTGGCCCGCAGCATCGCCGCCGACGGCGAGGGCGCCAGCAAGCTCATTACCTGCACTGTGAAGGATGCCCGCAGCGAGGAGACCGCCGAGCGCCTGGCCAAGGCGGTGGTAGGCTCCTCTCTGGTGAAGGCCGCCATGTTCGGCTCCGACGCCAACTGGGGTCGGGTGCTGTGCGCCATGGGCTACTCCAAGGCCCCCTTCCGTCCCGAGTATGTGGACGTGAAATTCGCGTCGGCGGTGGGTGAGATCCTAGTGTGTCACCAGGGCTCCGGCGTGGACTTTGACGAGGAGTCCGCCAAGAGCATCCTGTCCCAGGACGAGGTCATCATCCAGGTGGATCTCCACGAGGGCGAGCATGAGGCCACCTGCTGGGGCTGCGACCTGACTTACGACTATGTCAAGATCAACGGCGACTACCGCACCTGAGCGGGTGCGGTGAGAACGGAGGCGAAAACCATGTCAGATTCTCCCGTGGAGCAGCGGGCCAAGGTGCTGGCCGAAGCCCTGCCCTACATTCAGAAGTATAACGGCAAGACCGTAGTGGTCAAATACGGCGGCAACGCCATGATCTCCGACGCCCTGCGTCAGGCGGTCATTTCCGACATCATCCTGCTCCATCTGGTGGGGATCCGGGTGGTGGTGGTCCACGGCGGCGGGCCGGAGATCACCGAAATGCTGAACAAGATCGGTAAGGAGTCCAAATTCGTGGACGGCCTGCGCTACACCGACCAGGAGACCATGGATATCGTCCAGCAGGTACTGTGCGGCAAGGTGAACAAGAACCTGGTTGCCACCCTGAACAATCTGGGCGGCAAAGCCGTGGGCCTGTGCGGCATGGACGCCGGCCTGTTCCAGGCCAAAAAGCTGGACGAAAAGTACGGCCTGGTGGGTGAGATCATCGCCGTGGACCCCAAGTCGGTGGAGGACTGCCTGGAAAACGGCTATATCCCGGTGGTGTCCACCGTAGCCCAGGGAGTGGACGGAGAGATGGCGTACAACATCAACGCCGACACCGCCGCCGCCAGGCTGTCTATGGCCCTGAAGGCGGAAAAGCTGATCCTGCTCACCGACGTGCGGGGGCTGATGATGGACCCCAAGAACGAGAATACCCTGCTGCCGGTGGTACGCCTGTCCCAGGTGCCCGGTCTGGTGAAGGACGGAGTCATCAAGGGCGGCATGATCCCCAAGGTGGACTGCTGCGTGGAGGCGGTGCGCTCCGGCGTACAGAATGCGGTCATCCTGGACGGCCGCATCCAGCACTCCATCCTCATCGAGCTGCTCAGCGACGAGGGCATCGGTACCATGCTGCTGTAAGGAGGGACGGTACGTGAACCATGAAGAACTGGTAGCTCTGGACCACCAGTATACCATGCAGACCTACGGCCGCTTCGACGTGGACATCGACCACGGCAAGGGCGCCACCCTGTACGATTTGGCAGGGAAGGAGTATATCGACTTCACCTCCGGCATCGGGGTGAACTCCATCGGCTACGGCAACGAGAAGTGGGTGGAGGCCATTACCGAGCAGGCGAAGAAGCTGGGCCACATCTCCAACCTGTTCTACTCCCAGCCTTATGCCAAGCTGGCTGAGACTTTGTGTCAGCGCACCGGCATGGCGGCGGCCTTCTTCGGCAATTCCGGTGCCGAGGCCAATGAGGGCGTCATCAAGATGGCCCGCAAGTATTCCTTTGACAAGTACGGCAAGGGGAGAGGCACCATTATCACCCTGAAGAACTCCTTCCACGGCCGGACCATCACCACCCTGACCGCCACCGGTCAGGAGGTGTTCCATAACTATTTCTTCCCCTTCACCGACGGCTTCCGGTACGCCGAGGCGGGCAGTATAGACGCCGTCCAGGAGGTGGCGGGCCACGATGTGTGCGCCGTCATGCTGGAGCTGGTCCAGGGTGAAGGCGGCGTCTATCCCATGGACCCGGAGTACGTCCACGACCTGGCGGTGCTGTGTGCCGAGCGGGACTGGCTGCTGCTGGTGGACGAGGTACAGACCGGCGTGGGCCGTACCGGCACCCTGTTTGCATTCCAGCAGTATGGCATCATTCCCGACGGCGTCTCCTTCGCCAAGGGCATCGCCGGCGGCCTGCCTATGGGCGGCTTTTTGGTGAATGAGCGGTGCCGGAACGTGATGGGCCCCGGTACCCACGCCACCACCTTCGGCGGCAACCCCATCTGTGCCGCCGCCGCCCAGGTGGTGCTGGATACCCTGGACGAGGACGCCCTGGCCGCTGTGACGGAAAAGGGCAAGTACATCCGGGCCCGGATCGAGCGTATGGGCCTGACCAGCCTGGGGGAGACCCGGGGCCTGGGCCTGATGATCGGCGTAGAGGTACGGGGGGAGGAGAGCAACAAGGTGCTGGCCTCCCGACTGATCCAGCACGGGCTGCTGATACTGACCGCGGGCTCTGCACTGCGGCTGCTGCCTCCGCTGACCATCACCATGGCCGAGATCGACAAGGGCCTGGCGATCATGGAAGAAATTTTAGCTTAATCTGATATGAGGTGAATGAAATGAAAAAAGACCTGCTGAAGCTGTTGGACCTGACCACCGCTGATATCGTGAAGATTCTGGATACCGCTGACCAGATGAAATATAATCAGAAGCACGGCCTGACCCACCACTATCTGGAGGGCAAGACCCTGGCTATGATTTTTGAGAAGAACTCCACCCGTACCCGCGTCTCCTTCGAGACCGGCATGTTCCAGCTGGGCGGCCACGCTCTGTTCCTCTCCGGTAAGGAGAGCCAGATCGGCCGCGGTGAGCCCATCGAGGACACCGCCCGGGTGCTCAGCCGCTACTGCGACGGCATCATGATCCGCACCTTCGGTCAGGACGAGGTGGAGACCCTGGCCAAGTACGCCTCCATCCCCGTTATCAACGGCCTCACCGACTTCTGCCACCCCTGCCAGGTGCTGGCCGACCTGATGACCATCCGGGAGCACAAGTCCCGCCTGGAGGGCCTGAAGATGTGCTACATCGGCGACGGCAACAACATGACCAACTCCCTCATCGTGGGCGGCCTGAAGGTGGGCATGTCCGTGTCCGTGGCCTGCCCCGAGGGCTATGATCCCGATCCCAAGGTGCTGGAGTTTGCCAAGAGCTACGGCGACAAGTTCACTCTCTGCCGCGACCCCAAGGAGGCCGCCGTGGGCGCCGACGCCATGTTCACCGACGTGTGGGCTTCCATGGGCCAGGAGGGCGAGGCTCAGAAGCGCCGGGCCGTGTTCGAGGGCATTTATCAGATCAACAGCGAGCTGATGGCTCTCACCAACGACGGCTGCATGGTGCAGCATTGCCTGCCCGCCCACCGGGGCGAGGAGATCACCGCCGACGTGTTCGAGGCCCATGCCGGTGAGATCTTTGACGAGGCGGAGAACCGCCTCCACGCCCAGAAGGCCGTCATGTATCTGCTGATGGGCGAGCAGTAATCCAGTCAAACGCTAAAACGGCGCACAGCATTTGCTGTGCGCCGTTTTTCTGCCTTGACAGGAGAGGTTTGTTCTGATAAACTAGCCTCACATAGGAGGTTTCTCCGGACAAACCAATCGGAAGGCGGGACGTATATGGAAGATTTCAGACTGTTTGACGCGGAATACCGGCTGATGGATCTGGTGTGGGAGCACCAGCCCATCAACTCCACCGCCCTGTCCCGGCTATGCCAGGAGAAGCTGGGGTGGAAGAAGTCCACCACTTTCAACCTGGTGCGCAAGCTGGGGGAGCGGGGCGTCCTGAAAAATGAGAATGCCACCGTTACCGCTCTGGTGGAGCGGGAGCAGGTCCTCCGTCAGGAGAGCGAGGCAGCGGTGGAGAAGTCCTTCGGAGGCTCCCTGCCCAACTTCGTGGCCGCCTTCCTCAGCGGCAAAAAGCTGTCCCATCAGGAGGCGGAGACCTTGCGGCGGCTCATTGACGAAAGCGAGGAGCGCCATGGTTGAATTGCTGATGACGGTGGGGGATATGAGCCTCACTGCCGCACTTACCGTCCTGGTGGTCATCGTCCTGCGGTGGGTGCTGGTGCGGCTGAAAGCCCCCGCCTTCGTGCGCTTGCTGCTGTGGGGCGTGGTGCTCTTCCGCATGGTGTGTCCCGTCAGCTTCACCAGCCCCTGGAGCGCCGCCGCCCTGGTGGAGGAGGCGCTGCCGCCGGCGGCTGAGGTGCAGACGACCCGGGAGCCGGTCCAGCAGCCGGGCACAGTGGGGGTCCCGGCCATCTCCCCGGCGGAGCCTCTGCCGGAGGATTCGGTGGTGGAGATCACCACCCTGGAGCCCTCAGAGGTCCCGGAGCCTCGGCTTTCCCCCATGCTGCCTCTAGCCCTTCTGTGGCTGGCGGGGGTGGCCTTCCTGTGGGGCTGGTGGCTGTATACCGACCGGAAACTGAAGAAGCGGATGGAGACAGCGGTACAGACAGCCCCCGGCGTGTTTGAGAGCGACCAGCCTGGCCCGCCCTTCGTACTGGGTTTCTTCCCGCCGAAAATCTATCTGCCCAAAGACCTGGCGGAGCCCAACCGGAGCTATGTACTGGCCCATGAGCGGCTCCACCTGCGCCGGGGGGATTTCCTCTGGAAGCCCCTGTTTTTCCTGGCGGCGGCGATCCACTGGTTCAACCCGGTGCTTTGGCTGGCCTGGCGGCTGTTCTGCCGGGACCTGGAGGCCTCCTGTGACGAGGGGGTGCTGAGTGAGCTGTCCGAGGGGGAGCGCACCGGCTACGCCCGGGCCCTGCTGGCCCTGGCCGCGCCGGAGACCAGCCGCCTGCCTGCCGCCTTTGGTGAGCACGACGTGTCCCGCCGGGTAAAAGGGGCTCTGAACTACCGTAAGCCTGCCATTATCGTGGCGGCGGTGCTGGTCATTGCCGCGGTCGGCGTGGGCCTGTGGCTGGCGGCAGATTCTGCGGCTGGGGAGGACCTGCCCCAATCCCCGCCTGCCATCACGCTGTCTATCGACAGTCGTGAGGCAACACTGACCGCCGCCGACTGGGACGGGGAAAATCCTCCCGACCCGGCGGAGCTGCTGGCGGACGCTCCGCTGTTCACCGACGACTACATCTGGTCCCACGGAGTAGATATGAGCTTTGGAGACCAGCCTCGCCCTGAGAAAGGCGTCTATACCGACTATCTGCTCCAGGATGGTCAGTGGGTGGAGGGGCTCAGCGGCCCTATAACATATACGATCGGCCTCAGTCCCCGGGAGGATTCCGCCGGAACCGGCACGGAGGAACGGGGAGTGATCTTTACCTACACCTGGAAAGAGGGTTTCCATACCCGCTCGGCCACCTATGCATTCCGGCTCCTGGTGCCCTCCGTCCGAGAGGATCAGGTGCTGGAGGAGCCCCTGATGATCTCTGACGGCACCATTCTTCCGGTTTATGAGAGCGGTGCATCGGAGTTTGGCGCTATTATCGTCCAAGGGAATCTGCGCACCCTGCCCATGGACGCGGTTCTTACCATCAATGACCTCTCTGAACCCTTCCAGTCCACTGAGATTACCCTCTATCTGCTGGACAGTACCGGCGCGGTGCTGGATCAGGCCGTTGTGGGCGGCAGCAGCGGCGGCAATGAGGTGGAGCATGTGCGCTCCGCCTTTGGATTCGCCCTGAATCTGGAGGACAAGGGCTGGTGGAACGGCGAGGACCTGCTGCTGGGCGTGACAGTGGAGTACATCTGGCCCGACGGCATGAAAACCCAGTGGGGTAGTGCCTTCTGGGCGGTGCCGGAGAGGGAATTGCCCGGTCAGCCTGCTGCCGGGGAGGAGATCACCGTGCGTCTGTGGCCGGATCCCGCCCAGGGGGAGGACACTACCGGCGTGTCCATCTATGTGCGCAACGACCCGGAGCTGGAGACCAGCCAGATGGGGGTGTGGGTAGATGGCGTGACCTCTTGGTTTGACGCAGGTATGCTCCTGTCCGGTCAGCATGCCTGGGCAACCCCAGCCTGGGCCGACCTGGACGGGGACGGAACGGACGAGCTGGCCATTACCCGGTATGACGGACACGGCACGGGGGCAAGCCTCGAAGCACTCCATGTGCTGGAACCGGGTGAGGACGGTGGCTATATCCTGGCGGCCACCTTCACCCTGGGCGAGGAGGAAATGGCATGGGTAGAGGCCGCGCTCAAGGAGCTGGGGCTGGATGGGCTCTCCTGCGGATATATCTGCTATTTCCCCGATCTCTTTACCGTGGATATCGGGATCTGTGACCCGGTCAACGGGCCGCCCCTGGGCAATTATGTGGGTACGCTCACCTGTACCCTGGCCTACGACGGCCAGCGCATCACTTTGACGGACCCGGTGTACGCCCCGACGGCTTGACCTCCTCCGGCGGTCCCGGCGGGATGGGCCGCCGGTCGCCCCGCCGGAGGTTGGAGGCGGAGGAGATGGCCTCCCGGCCGTACTTGTCCCGGATGCCGTCCATGGCCTTTTCCAGCTTTTCCAGCTTGTCCCGCCGGGGTGCCGCGTCTGCGGCAAACAGATTGATCTGTTCCCCAGCGTCTCCCTCCTCCACCAGATTTTGCGCGGTGATGGTGAGAGCCCGTAACGGGGCTTTCTCGTTCCACGCCGCCTGTACCAGCGCCATGGCCGCCTCCACCAGGTCTCTCGAGACGTAGGTGGGGGCGGTCAGTCGCGTCTGGCGGCAAATATCCTTGAAATTGGGGTCCCGGATGGTGACCTGGACCGTGGTACACTTGAGCGCATGCTTGCGCAGCCGGGCGGCCACCTCGTCGGCCAGCTCGGAAAGAGCGGTACGCAGTTCTGCCCATCCCACCAGATTCCGGGGGAAGGTGAGGCCGTTGCCCACCGACTTGGGCCCCGGCATATCCCTGGCGGGAATTACCGGACTGTGCTCCGCTCCGGTGGCGTAGTCGTGGAGGGTGTATCCGCCCTTGCCCAGAATCTCTCCCAGGGCCTCCCGGTCAAACCGGGCCAGATCCCCGATGGTGCGCACGCCGTAGCCCGCCAGCACCCGGGCCGCCGCCCGGCCCACGAACAGCAGGTCGGTCACCGGCAAGGGCCACAGCAGCTGCTGAAAATTGTCCCGGGTGATGACGGTGGTGGCGTCCGGCTTTTTGTAGTCGCTGCCCATTTTGGCAAAGACCTTGTTGAAGGATACCCCAACCGATACGGTGAGCCCCAGTTCCTCCCGCACCGCCCGGCGGATCTGGTCGGCCAGCCCCTTGCCGTCGGTGTGGAACAGGTGGAGGGTGCCCGTCACGTCCAGCCAGCTCTCGTCGATGGAGAAGGGCTCCACCAGGTCGGTGTACCGCTCGTAGACGGCGTTGACCTTTTTGGAGTATTCCCGGTACTTGCTGTGGTGGGCGGGGAGGAGGATCAGGTCGGGGCACTTCCGCTTGGCCTGCCAGATGGTCTCGGCGGTCTGGACCTTGAAAGCCTTGGCGGGCTCGTTCTTGGCCAGAATGATGCCGTGACGGCTCTCCGGGTCGCCGCACACGGCCACCGGCTTATCCCGTAGTTCCGGATAGTCCAGCAGCTCCACCGAGGCATAAAAGCTGTTTAGATCGCAGTGGAGGATGACTCGCTCCATTCCATCGCCCCCTTTGTCTTTAGGATATCACGCTTTTATCTGGGAGTCAAACATATGTTCTAATTCTGGAAGGCGGTCAATTCTTCCAGCAGCTCCGGGCGGCTGGTCAGATCCTGATTGCCGGAGTAGGACAGGTAGACCACCACATTGCCCTTTTGCAGAAAGAGACGCTGGCCGGGATATTCGGTGTTGGTGGCTAGTACCGCCCGGTCGAAGCCGGGGAGGCTGACCTCCTCCACGTCGTACTCCTCGGGGAAGCAGTAGTGCTGGGTGTACTGATAAACCAGTTCATCCAGCAGGGGAGTGGCCAGGAAGGGGAGGAATAGCCGGTACCAGCGGGTGACGAGGTGAGGCTCATAGTCTCCGCCGTCGGTGAGCCATTGGGTGATCTCATACTGCTCCGGCGCCACCGGGGTGCAGTTGAAGTAAACATAATTGTTGCGATCCTGGCCGTCCACCCAGCGGCCGTCCACCAGGGGCTCCAGACTTGGATTGCCCTCCAGCTCCGCCAGGGACAGGGTGGGGACGGGCTTGTCCAGCCCCTCCAGCTGCCCCTCCCAGCCCCGGGAGGAGGTGACAAACAGAGAGCCCAGGTAGAGGATGCATAGCGCCAAGACAATCCAGCTCACCGCCCGCTGCCGGCGGGCAACGCTTTTCCAGCTTCCGTCCCGCCGGGGCGGCTCGCCCTCCCGCAGCCGCCTGCGCAGCCGGAAGAAGGACAGATAGGCCCGGATGGTCACGCTTGTGGACAGAATCTCCAGAACCAGGTAAAGCAGGTTGCCTCCCACGGGGTTTTCCACCAGCTGATAGAGGATAGGGGCGGACAGCAGGAAAAAGGGCAGGAAGATGAGGACCAGCATGGCCAGGGAGAAAATGGTCAGCAGGATGCAGGTCCGCTTGGCCCGCTTGGTCACCTGCTCCAGGGCGTAGCTCTGCACCACCGGGTCGGTGTGGAGCTCCGGGGCCTCCGGGTCCCGGTTGACATACAGGTCAAAATATTTTCCCACATTGCCCCCGTACTCCCAGCCCAGGGCCCTGCAGTAGTCCCGGTTTTCCTGCCCCCATAGATTTCCTGCAGGGTCCAGCCGGTAGCGGACGGGAGCGGGCTTCCCCCGGCGGAAGACGATGCCCAAGGCCCAGGTGCGCTCAAAAAACAGGCCCTTTTGGGCCATAGCCTCCAGCCAACCCTCGAAGTGCTCCATGTCGATGGGGTCCAGAGGCATGAATTTCCGTACCGTATCCTTCATGGTATTTCCTCCCATGGGTTTGAAATCAGGGCAGCAACAGTGCCGCCAGGAGCCCGAACTCCAGGAGCAGCACCACCAGCCCCACAAGGATGGGGAGCTTCCGCCAGCGCATGCTGACCCGCCAGCTGCCGTCCCGCTGGGGTGGCATACCCTCTCTCAGCTGTCGCCGCAGCCGGAAGAAGGAGACATAGGTTCGGATCTCCTGGGCCAGGACGACCAGATCAAAGACCAGCAGACACAGGTTGGGGAAAATGGAGATTTCCGCCTGCTGGGTGAGGACGATGAAGAGGGCGGCGGCCAGCAGCAGGGTCAGAACTAAGTACCAGCGAAGCCACTTGCTCAGCAGATCCAGAGCATAGCTCTGTACCACGGGGTCGCTGTGGAGCTCCGGGGCCTCCGGGTCAGGGTTGGCGTACAGCTCAAAATACTGCCCCGCCTGGCCCAGATAGTCCCAGCCCAGCTCCCTGCAGTAGTCCTTGCTCTCCCGAGTCCACAGCCGCCCGGCGGGCTCCAGCCGGTAGCGCAGGTCGGCGGGCTTTCCCCGCCGGAACACCACACCCCAGTAGGACATACGTTCAAACAGCAATCCCTTCCGGGCCATCTCCTCCAGCCAACCCTCAAAGTGGTCCATATCCAACGGCTCAATATAGATTAACTTGCGTATTCTGTCTTTCATGGCGCTTCCTCCTCCGCGTCATTCAGGCAGGCCCTCAGCCGGGCCACCTCTTCCAGATAACGCCTGCGGCCCTCCTCCGTCAGGGTGTAGGTCCGCCGCCGGCCGTCCACCGCGATCTCCTGAATGAGAGCTTCCTCCTGAAACTTGGCCAAAATGGTATACAAGGTGCCGGGGCCCAGGCGGACCCGGCCTTTGGTGCGCGCCTGTACCCAGTCGGCCATCTCGGTACCGCACCGATCCTCCTTCAGCAGGGACATCAGCACGTAAAACATAGACTCTGTCAGCAGCTCCAGGGTCTTGCGGCCCATCTTCCTCACCTCCTGATATCGAGACGCGATATCGTCTATGGATATTGTAATATCGTACCTCGATATTGTCAAGAAAAAACCGGACCGGCAAAGTGCCGGTCCGGTTTTCTGTCATTTGTTCAGCAGCAGTTTAGCCAGTTCCTCCCGGGTGGCCGCGATGGTGGTGGCTCCATGCTCGGTGAGGAAGGCCTCGTCCCGGAAGCCCCAGCTGACCGAGATGCAGGGCAGCCCGGAATTGTGGGCGGTCTGGATGTCCACGTCGGAGTCGCCGATATATACCGCGCCCTCAGGGGAAACTCCCAGCTCGGCCAGCGCACGGAACACAGTGTCGGGGGCGGGCTTGCGCGCCACGCCCTGGGACTCTCCGATGGCGACCTCTACCCGGTCACCGAAGTAGGCCTGGCACAGGCCCTTTACTGCTCCGTCGAACTTGTTGGACACCACTGCCGTCCGGACACCCGCCGCCCGCAGCCGGTCCAGCAGCTCCAGCACACCGGGGTAGGGGGCAGTCTTGTGCTCCATATTGATGAGGTAGTGGGCCCGGAAGTCGGCCAGTACCTGATTTTCCAGCGCCTCGTCCGTGCCCTCAGGTACCGCCCGGTGAATGAGCAGACCAACGCCGTTGCCTACGAAGCGGCGCACCTCCTCCACCGTGCGGGTGGGCATCTGGTGGAGGGCCAGGGCGTAATTGGTACTGTCGGCCAGATCCTGCAGGGTATCCAGCAGGGTGCCGTCCAGATCGAAAATAGCGGTATGATACATGAGAAAGGGTCGCCTCCTGTCCCAAAATGGGGATTTCGCACGGAAGGCAGTATACCACATCACGGCCCAAAGAGAAAGAGTCTTGCCAGGAAAAAGCCCAAAAGACCGCAGCCGGGGAAGGTGAACAGCCAGGTGAGGGCGATCTGCCCGGCTACCCGACGGTTGGTTCTGGAGCCAGCCCCCAGAATGGCGGCGGTTTTTGCGTGGGTGGTGCTCACCGGCAGGCCCAGCAGGGTGCAGAGCAGCAGGCAGGCGCCGCCACCCAGGTCGGCGGCCAGGCCCTGCCGGGGCTCCAGACACACCATCTCCCGTCCCACGGTGTCGATGATCTTCCGGCCTCCCAGGGCGGTGCCCGCCGCCATGAAGGCGGCGCACAGCAGAGCCGCTTCCAGTGGGACGGAAAAGGTGGATCCCGTCGGGCCATCCCCTGCCAGGGACAGGCCCAGCAGCAGGATGCCCAGGCATTTTTGGCCGTCCTGGGCACCGTGAAGGAAGGCCATAGCGGCCGCGCCCCCCACCTGTCCCCGGCGGCAGAGGGCGGGGGAGAAGCGGAGTATGTTCAGCACGAGGGTGCACAGTCGTCCCAGGAACCAGCCCAGCCCCACCGACAGCACAAGGCCCAGCAGGATCTTTCCCCAGGGTCCGGCGTGCACCGTGCCGCCGGGCAAAGCCAGGGCGGCGCCAGTGACGGCGGCAGCCAGAGCGTGGCTCTCGCTGGTGGGGATGCCGAACCGCCAGGCGGCGGTGGCCCACAGCACCACAGCGCATAGTCCGGCGCACAGCGCCGAGCGGGCGGCCTGGGTATGGGTGCCGAATTCGGCGATGGTGAACAAGGTCTCCGCCACCGAGGAATTGACCGCCGTGACGCACACCAGCCCCAGCAGGTTGCACAGCGCGGCCAGCCCCACCGCCCTGCGGAAGGAGAGCGCTCCGGTACACACTGCCGTGGCGATGGCGTTGGGCGCATCGGTCCAGCCGTTCACCACCGCCACCGCCAGTACCAGAGCACAGATCAGGGCGGCCACCGGGTCGGAAAACAGTTCGGTCAGCATAAAAAACACCCCCGGCCCATCTTACGGGGCCAGGGGCGGGGATATGACGGTCAATGGTACAGGCCGATGGCGGTGAGGATGCGCTGGACCTGCTCGGCCCGCACGGACCAGGCGGCGCCGGCGCCGTGCTCCTGGCGGCGGAGCCGGGCCCAGTCGCCGGTCTCGGTGAGGGCACGGCGGCACAGCCGGGCGAACTCCTCAGGGGAGTGGGCACCGTACACCACGTCGGGGAAATGCTCTACCTGCTCGGGGTAGAACATGGACACGATGGGCTTGCCGGAGGACAGGTATTCGTAGATTCGGGTGGGGACGATGTCGTCATACCGTTCCGACCGGCGGCGGAGATTGAGGCACACATCGAACCGGGCCAGGTAATCGGGTACCTCCACCGGGGCCCGGCGGCCCAGGAACAGGACATTGGGGAACCGCTCCAGCCGGCGTGCCATCAGGCTGTCCTCCACACGGCCCAGAAAGACGAAGGTGCAGTCAGGCAGGGCCTGGGCAGCCTCGGCCACCGGGCCAAGCTCCAGGTCCTCCCACACCACGCCGCAGTAGCCCAGCACCGGCCCGGGTATCCGGACCAGCTCCGGCGGACATTCCCCCTCCGGCCGGGTGAACATCTGGTGATTGACCCCGTTGGGCAGCAGGGCGATGTTGTCGTTGCAGGGAGAGAGGTGGTCCACCAGCCCCGGGGAGGCGGCGAAGATCACGTCGGAGGCCAGAGCCAGATCGCTCTCCCACTCAGGGGGATAGTCGGGCCAGTCCCGGTCGCAGTCATATACGATCCCCTTGTGGGGCAGGTATTCCAGCAGGTGGACGTGCTCCGGAGAGGTGCACCAGATCAGAGGCTCCCGGAACCGGTGGCGGTCCATCTGCCGCTGGATGTGGCTGGCCAGCTTGCGATAGTGGCGGCGGAAGAGGAGCTGGTGGCGCTCCTCCGCTTCCAGTACCGGCGGGAGGGTGTAGACAGTGAGCCCCGGCCGCATTTCCCGGCCCGGCTTCTTCCAGTGCTTGCCCGGCGGCTCAAAATAGAGCAGCTTGGCGTCCTTCAACCGGGTCATCAGCTGCTGGGTGCGGGTGGGGATGCTCCGCCAGGGAGAAGGGGAGAGGCAAAGGATCTGATTCACGGGCGCCTCACCTCTCCAGCAGTTTGCGGGCGGTCTCGCTGTTGCGCTGTTCCACCTGCCGCAGCCGCTCCACGCCGCCGGACAGGAACTCTGTGTCTCCGATGCGCTTGCAGGCGGCGTCGATATAGCCCTTCAGGCTCTCCGCGGTCACCTGGCTCAGGTCGGTGTACAGATCCTGGCCGATGTAGGACAGGAAGGAGCTGATCTTCTGATCGTATACCACACCCACCAGGGGTACTCCCTGCCCGGCGGAGAACACCAGGGCGTGGAGGCGCATAGAGACCACCGCCTGCATCCGGGCGAACAGACCGATGGTGTGGCTGGAGCTGCCGGTCTCGCTGAGGATATAATGGGGAGCCTTCATATACTGGGCGGCGGCCCGGGCAGCTGCCACATCCAGCCGCCGCTCGATGGGTAAAAAGATGGGGGTCAGGCCATACTGCTCATAGGCGTAGTCCGCCGCGGCGGCAAAGACCTTGGCCTTCTCCTCAAAGCCCGGCCAGGGCCGCAGGGCAAAGCCGATATACTTGCCCTTGGGGTCGATGCCCTGGCTCTCCAGAATGCCGTCGATGGCCTGCTCCGGAGCCCGGGGCAGAATGACGGTGGGGTCGGCGGAGAGAATGATCTCCGGCTTGGTGACGCCCATATCGTCCAGCTCGTCCTTGGAGTGGGTGTCCCGCAGGGTGATGGCGTCCACGCTCTTCTGAAGCACCCGGGAGGCCCGGCGCCGGTTGGCGGGGGAGGTGATGGGCCCGATGCCGCAGCCGTACATCATCACCTTGTTGCCCAGCTTTTTGGCCCAGGAGATGGTGAACAGATAGAACCACAGGGAGCGGTGGCTGGTGACGTCCTGCATCAGGGACCCGCCGCCGTTGATATACAGGCGGGTCTTGCGCATCCGCCACAGGAACTTGGGAAAGGCGAAGGTGTAGATGGAGTTGACCCGATAGGTGAGCCGGGTATCCTCCGGGTTGCGGGAGAGGACCCACACCGGCAGGTCGGGGTCCACCTGCCGCAGCTCAGTAACGATAGCCTCCAGAATGGCGTCGTCACCGGCGTTGCCACGTCCGTAAGCGCCGCACACCAGGGCGCCGTCCCGCTTGCCCGTTTTCCGGGCCTGGCGGCGGAGAATGGCCTCGTAAATGGACAGCTGCCGCTGGAGGGTGCTCTCCAGGGAGTAGTCCTGCTGTGCCCGCTGGTAGAGCCGCTGCCCCATGTGGCGGCGCAGCTCCGGGTCCTGGGCCAGGGCGGTCAGGTGATGGGCCAGAGCCTTGGCGTCTCCCGCCTCAAAGAGGAAGCCGTGGACCCCGTGCTCAATGAGGTAGGGCACGCCGCCCACCCGACTGGCTACCGTAGGCAGCCCGGCCCGGGCGCCCTCAGTGAGGGAGTAGGGGAAGGTCTCGGACAGGGAGGTGAGGGTGTTGACATCCAGCGCGTTGTAGAAACTGTCGGTATCGCTGACCCAGCCGGCGAAGCAGACCTGATTTTCCACGCCCAGCTCCTTTGCCAGCCCCTTCAGCATATCCATCTGCTCGCCGTCGCCGGCAATGAGCAGCCGCAGGTTGGGGCAGGTCTCATGGGCCAGGGCAAAGCCCCGCACCAGGGTGGCGATGTCCTTCACCGGGTTGAGCCGGGCGGCGATGCCCACCACAACGCTGTTTTCGTCGGCCTGCAGCCCCACGCTCTTCCAGTATTCTTCCCGGGTCATGGCGGGGGTGCGGGGAGTGAAGTCCAGGCCGTTATAGATGGTGAACAGCTTGTCCGGGTCGAATTTCCGGGAGATCAGCAGGTCGGTCATGGCGTCGGACACACCGATGCGGTAGTCCAGCAGTCGCAGGGCGATGGTGTTGATGGTGCCGTAAGTGATGCGGGAGAAGGGCCGGCCCAGATAGTCCAGCCGGTAGTCGGAGTGGACGGTGGTGACCACGGGCAAGCCGGTGGCCTTCCGCAGCAGCGCGCCCATCATGTTGCCCCGGGCGCCGTGGCAGTGGATGATCTGATAGCCGCCCTCCAGCACCATGTTTTTCAGGGTATGGAAGGTGCGCAGCAGGTTATGGCCGGGGAGAACCACCGTGTGGATGCCCAGTTCCCGGGCCTCCTGGGCAAATGGCCCCTCCATAAAACACACCATGGTTACGTCGATGGTGCGGGATAAATTCTGAAGCAGCATGTGGACGTGGGTCTTGGCCCCGCCGCTGTCGCCGCCGGAAATCAGGTGGATGACCTTCATAAAACGGAAACCTCCGAAGAAAGTACTTGTCGGGCCGTGGGGAGTTATGGTACAATACCTGAGTACCATTGTACCAATGATTATGTCAATTTACAACCTCGGAGGCTATAAAAGATGATAGACGAAAAGGGCAGACTCTTTGGAAAAATCAACATCGTGGACCTGCTGGTGATCCTGGTGATCATCATCGCCGCGGCGGTGCTGGGCGTCAAGTTCCTGGGCCCCAACGGCACGGTGGCCGTCAACCCCAAGACCACCCATGTGACCTATCAGGTGCTTGTGGAGAGTGTCCGGCCGGAGGTCTATGAGAATGTGAAGCAATATGTGGACGCGGGAGACGCCACCCTGATGGCTTCCGGTGAGATGCTGGACGGCCAGGTAGTGGCGGTGGAGGCTGAGCCGCACACCACCAATGCCACCGTCAGTGCCAGCGGGGACATGCTGCTGGTATCCACTGACAAGAACCTGCTGGACCTGACCTTTACCATCGAGTGCAACGTGGTCAACCCCATCACCACGGAGATCGGCACTCAGGAAGTCCGCATCGGTAAGAGCCATATCGTCAAGACCGACCGGTTCGAGATGGCCACCGGCACCATCATCGCCTGCGAATGGGATGACGGCGCGGAAGGCTAAATCATATCAGAGAAAAAGGGGCGGCGGGTTACCCGCCGCCCCTGATTTTTTTCAGGAGGAACGATTATGCCGGAATGGCTGCTGAATATAGACGGCGGCGTGCTGCTGTGGATCCAGGAATTCCTGCGCTGCACGGTGCTGAACGGACTGTTTCAGGTATATACCAAGCTGGGAGACGCAGGCATGCTGTGGATCGCGGTCTCTGTGCTGATGCTCTGCTTCCGCAAGACCCGCAAGGCGGGACTGGCCAGCCTGCTGGCCATGCTGCTGGGCCTTTTGTGTACCAATGTGGCCCTCAAGCACCTGGTGGGACGCACCCGGCCCTGGCTGACGGTGGAGGGTCTGGTGCCCCTGGTGGCAGAGCACGACCCCAATTCCTTCCCGTCGGGCCATACCTGCGCGGCCTTTGCCGCCGCCTCCGCCTGGTGCCGCACGCTGCCCCGGCGGTGGATGAAGGTGACCGGCGTGGTGCTGGCCGCCCTGATGGGCTTCTCCCGGCTGTATGTGGGGGTCCATTTCCCCACCGACGTGCTGGCGGGCATGGCGGTGGGCCTGCTGTGCGGCTGGCTGGCCTGCCTGCTGTGGCGTCAGGTGCCCGCCTGGCGGCGGCTGGAGCCGCCTTGTCAACAGGGCTGAATTGTGTTAAACTGTAAGAAAAGGACCCCTGCTGGAAAGGATCTGCGCCATGAATATTTACGAATCCGCTGAAAATTATCTGGAGACCATCCTCAGCCTGCATGAGACACAGGGTCTGGTGCGGTCCATTGATATCGCCAATCACCTGCATTTTTCCAAGCCCAGCGTCAGTGTGGCCATGAAGAAGCTGCGGGAGAGCGGCTATATCGAGATGGACAAGGAGGGCTTCATCTCCCTGTTGCCCGCCGGTGAGGAGATCGCCCGCCGGATCTACGAGCGGCACAAGCTGCTCACCCGGTTTTTCATTCATCTGGGGGTGAGCCCGGAGGTGGCGGCGGCGGACGCCTGCAAGATCGAGCACGACCTCAGTGAGGAGACCTTTCAAAAGATTAAAGAGCATGCCATGGGCGGCATGCCTGAGGCATAAAAAAAGGACGCGGAAGCGTCCTTTTTTTATATGTGGATTCAGCCGGCCAGCGTGCGGCCCAGGGCGCGGCAGGCGTCGGCGGCGTCCCCCTCAGGAGCCCCGCAGGCAATCACTGGCTCGTCGGCCAGGTTACACCCGGCCTCCTCACAGTCGGCCGCCCAGGTGCGCATCCATTCGCCGTCTCCCCAGCCGTAGGAGCCGAACAGACCGATGGTCTTGCCTGCCAGACTGGGCTTGACGGCGGTAAACATGGGCTCGAACTCTGCCTCTTCCAGCTGCTCTGCCCCCATGGAGGGACAGCCGAAGGCAAAGGCGGTGTAATTGCCTACCTGTCTGGCATCGAACAGCTCGGGAGTCAGCAGGTCCGCCTGCCCGCCGGCGGCGGTCACGCCCTCAGCCACCAGGTTGGCCATGGCCTCAGTGTTCCCGGTGCCGCTCCAATAGACGATCGCGATCTTGCTCATGTGTATTCCTTCCTTTCGTATAAGAGAATTCAGGCAGCCACGGTGAGCTGCCTCAGGGTAGCCCCCTGGGCGTAGCGGCGGCGGTACAGATCGGTGCACCGGCGGTAGCGCCGGAACTGCCGTTGGGCCCGCTCCGGGTCCCCGTAGCACTTCCAGCAGCCGCAGCAGGTGTAATTCCTGCCGCCGTGGGTAATGAAACCCTTCACATCCTCCAGGGGATAGCCCAGGAAGACGCCGATCTCGTGAGGAAACTCCTCCTCCAGGCACAGCCGCACCGCCAGCTGCCGCAGGCAGCCCTGCACTCCGTCCCAGGGGCGGTAGCCCATGGAATAGAGGAACTGCCGGTACTCTGCCCGGTCCAGCAGCGCGGTCAGATCCCGCTCCCGGTAGAGGCAGATCAGATAGGAGCCCGTCTTTCGGCAGCCTTTCAGAATGGTGAGCCGCAGTCCCCGCCGAGCCAGTTCCTCCCGGCAGGCCAGAAAGCAGGGAATGAACCTGCTTTCGTCCCGGGGGAGAAAGCGGAACAGGGAAGCGGGCTTCAAACCCGCCAGGGTGAGGGCTGCGTGTTCAATGAGGGCTTGTTCAAACTGCATGGTGGGCTCCTTTCTTGGTTAGCTAAAACTAACTATGAGAGAAAAGATAACGGTTAGCAATAACTAACCACGAGGAAAGTATAGCACCGCAGTGGTCGGTTGTCAAGAGGGAAGTGCTCTTGACAGGGGGGAGGGGATGGTCTACAATTTCCAACAGCAGTGTGTGAAATAAGGAGAGAGCCGTTTGAAGATCGAATTCGCCCCCATGGAGGGGGTCACCAGCGTATGGTACCGCAGCGCCCATCAGAAGTGGTTCGGTGGCGTGGAGCGGTATTATACTCCCTTTCTTTCCCCCACCCAGGATCACGTGTTTCCCAAGCGGGAGCTGCGGGAGATCGAACCGGCGGGCAATGCCGGGGTGCCGCTGGTGCCTCAGCTGCTGACCCGCCGGGCGGATGACTTTCTGTGGGCGGCCAACGCATTGGCGGATATGGGATATGAGGAGGTCAACCTGAATCTGGGCTGTCCCTCCGGCACAGTGACCGCCAAGGGGAAGGGAGCGGGATTCCTGGCCCATCCTGAGGAGTTGGCGGCCTTTCTGGAGGAGGTTTTCGCCAAATGCCCCATTGCGATCTCTATTAAAACCCGCCTGGGCATTGCCGATCCGGAGGAATTCTGGCCCATTCTGGAGCTTTATAATCAGTATCCGATCAAGGAACTGATCATCCATCCCAGGGTGCAGAAGGACCAATATAAGAACCACCCCCGGCGAGAGCTGTTTGCCGTCGCGGCGGCCAAGAGCCGTGCGCCGGTGTGCTATAACGGAGACCTGAATACCGTGGAGGCGGTGGAGGTATTCCGGGGGGAGTGCCCCGGTGTGGAGCGGCTCATGCTGGGCCGGGGGCTGATTGGCGACCCGGCTCTGGCTCGGAAGCTGGCGGGAGGTCCTGCCGCCTCCAAAGAGGAGCTGAAGGGCTTCTTGTCTGAGGTTTTTGACAGCTACACGGAGGGCTTCGGCAGCCGGCACAGCGCTATGCTGCGGATGAAGGAGCTGTGGTGCTATCTGATCTGTCTGTTTCGGGACGGAGCAAAGTATGGAAAAGCCATCCGCAAGGCGAAGGACCCTGCGGAATATGAGGCCCGGGTGGCGGCGGTGTTCCGGGAGCTGGAACTGCTGGACGACCTGGAACCGGACTGGTGAAAAGAGAAAGGATGACAGATATGAAACGCGTTTCGTTTATCGGCAGCGGCAACATGGGCGGAGCCCTGATTCGGGCGGCCTGCCGGGCCATTGGGCCGGAGCAGGTGCTCATTGCCGACTATGCAAAAGAGAAGGCAGAGGAGCTGGCAGCTGAGCTGGGCTGCACCGCGGCGGCGGACAACGTGGCCGCTGTGGAGGGGGCGGAGGTGGTTTTCCTCTGCGTCAAGCCTCAGGTGCTCTCCGGCGTGGCGGCTGCCCTGGTGCCCGCCCTCAACGCCTGCCATGAGCGGGGGGAGGACAAGACCCTGGTGTCCATCGCCGCCGGGGTGGAGATCGCTGCCCTCCGGGGGTTCCTCCAGGGCATTTCCTGGGACATCCCCATTCTGCGGGTGATGCCCAATACCTGCGCGGCCATCGGCAAGGGGATGCTGGCCCTCACCGACGGCGGTGTGGGGAACGAGGCCGGTCTTGCCGCCGTGGAGGCCATCCTGGCCGACGCCGGCCGGGTGGAGCGCATCAGCGAGGGGCTGATGGACCAGTATACCGCCGTGGCAGGCTGCGGTCCGGCCTACGTGTATCAGTTTATCGAGGCACTGGCCGACGGCGGTGTCATGGCCGGTCTGCCCCGGGCTCAGGCCCAGACCTACGCCGCCCAGACCGTGCTGGGTGCCGCGGCTATGGTGCTGGAGACCGGCAAGCACCCCGGCCAGCTGAAGGACGAGGTGTGCTCGCCCGGCGGCTCCACCATTGTGGGCGTGGCCGCTCTGGAGGAGAATGGCTTCCGCTCCGCCGCCATCCAGGCGGTGATGGCAGCCTTCGCCAAAAACAAAGAGCTGGGCAAGTAAAACGGAAAGCGGGCCGCTTGGCGGCCCGCTTTTTTTGAAAACTGGTGAACCTTTTGCCCGTTTGGTTCGTATGTGTCAGTGAAAGGGGGCGGGAGCACTTGATAGACGTCTATATCCGGCAATATGGCACGCGGCTGTACGGCCTGTGCCGCACCCTCTGCGCCAGCCCCCATGACGCGGACGACCTGTATCAGGAGACCTGGCTCAAGGCACTGGCCCATCTGGATCAGTACGACCCTGCTCAGCCTTTTGAACCCTGGCTCACCCGCATCTGCGTCAATACCTACCGCAGCACTCTCCGTCGGCTGGCCCGCAGCCCCATTTGGAACCGCTTCTCCACCAATGAGGAGAAGGACGCCCTTCTGGCGTCGGTACCGGCGGAGGAGACAAAGGGAGAGGAGGCCTACGCCGACCTCCACCAGGCCATTGACCGACTGCCCGACAAGCTGCGGGTGGCGGTGATCCTGTTCTACTTCCGGGACATGGACCTTACATCGGCGGCGCAGATTTTGGGCATCCCGGTGGGTACCATGAAGTCCCGATTGAATCACGCGCGAAAACGATTGAAGGAGGCATTGGAGCATGAAGCAGATCTACCGTTTTGACGGGAAAACGCCCCCCGTCCTGCGGGAGAGCGCCCTGCAGGCGGAGCTGGAGCGCCGCCGCTTACGGCGGCAGACCACCCTGCTGGTGCTGGCCGGGATGCTGTGCCTGCTCTGTTTGTTCCTGACGGCGGGACTGCTGTATCCGGTTTATCCCACCCTGACCCTGGCCTGCTTGGCCTATCTTTGCGCCGCCGTTACGGGGGCCTGTGTCCTTGCCGTTGTGTTTATACAGAAAAGGAGGGAACTCACATGGTGCTGACGCTGAATATAGTCCTGTTTCTCATTGTATACCTGGCGGTCCTGGTGGGCATCCCCGTGCTGGTGGGCGTCTATGTTTACCGGGACGCCAGCCGCCGGGGGATGAACGCTGTTTTGTGGACCCTGGTGGCAGTGCTGGCTCCCGTGTTCGTGGGCCTGATCATCTACCTGCTGGTTCGGGGCAGCTACTCAGACCTGAAATGTCCCAGCTGTGCTGCACCCGTCACCGAGCGGTATGTCTCCTGCCCGAAGTGCGGAGCCCGACTGAAGGCCACCTGTCCCAACTGTGCTGCTCCGGTGGAGCCGGACTGGAAGGTGTGCCCCCACTGCGGCGACCCTCTGCCCGAGTTCGGGGAGGGCTTTACGCCCCCGGTGCGACGGCAGGACAAGACCCTGTGGAAGATCCTCCTGGTGGTCATTCTCATTCCCATCCTGCTGATCCTGGCCGTCTTCCTGTTCCTGGGTTTCGCTACGGCCTCCAACAGCGCCCACGGCGCAGGGGTCACCTCCATGCCTGTGGAAGAGTATCTGAGCCTGGCGGAGGATGCCCGGGTAAAGACGTGGTTCGACAATCTGGACAGGGAAGGAAAGGCTGCCCATGTGCTCTGCCACACGGAGCCGTCTGGTGACGAGACCCAGGTGCAGTACCTGGTCTACCTGCCTGAAATGGTGGATCAGTCGGAAATCAGAGTGCGCAGCAGTTCAGGCCTGTTCGGGGGAGACGTCCTGGGCCTGGAGATGTCCACAGGCGGCGAACGAACGGGAGAATACCTGGTGCTTGCCACTTGTACAGGAGACCGGGCGGCTAAGTTAGAGGTTACCTCTAACGGAGTGAAGATCCCCTGTGAAGTTACCGAAGTGGACTATTCGATAGACTTATCGGAATAAAAAACGAGGAACCGGCCACACCGGTTCCTCATTTTTTATGCGTCCTGGGTCAACAGCAGCAGATCCCCGGCGGGAAGTTCCAGCCACAGGGGGTCTTTGTCCGCCAGCTCCGGCCACCGGTCCTTTTCCAGCTCAATGCGCAGCCGGGAGAAGCCCTGGCCGCCGCCGGGGGTGGACAGTGTGACCGTAGTGGAGAATATATTTTCCGTTGCCCGTTCCACCTTGCAGGGAAGGCGGTTGGGGCCGGGGCCTTCCGCCGGGCGGACGCTGTGGGAGCGCACAGCCACATGGGTAAGGCCGGGGGGCGGAAGCTGGCCGGGATCCAGGATAGCGCCCCAGTCCAGGGCCTCTATTTTGCCGTCCGACGTGGCTCTGGCCCGGGAGATATTCTTGCATCCGGACAGCAGGCAGGCGGACAACGTGCAGGGACGTTCAAACAGCTGCGCCACTGGCTGCATGGGCTGGGTGCGCCCCTGGTCCAGAATGCAGGCGTGCGTGCACAGCTGACGTACTTCATCCCGGGCATGAGAGACAAACAGAACCGGACCGCCGAATTGGCCCAGCAAATCCTCCATTTCCGCCGTGACCTGCCATTTCAGGTAGCTGTCCAGGGCGGAGAAGGGTTCGTCCAGCAGCAGCACCTCCGGCGCGCTGGCCAGGATGCGGGCCAGCGCCACCCGCTGCTGCTGTCCGCCGGAAAGCTGCCGGGGATACTTTTTCTCCTGCCCTTCCAGGCAGAGGGTATGCACCAGCCGCTCTACCGTCTCGCGCCGGGTCTTTTTATCCCGCACGCCCACGGCAATGTTCTGTACCACCGTCATGTTGGGGAACAGGGCGTAGTTCTGGAATAGATAACCCACCCGCCGCTTTTGGGGGGGCAGGTCGATGTGCCGTTCCGAATCAAACAGCACCCTGTCATCCAGTACAATGCGGCCCCGGTCGGGCTTTTCGATCCCGGCGATGCACCGCAGGGTCATGCTCTTGCCGCAGCCGGAGGCTCCCAGCAGGCCGGTGATCTGCCCGCTTTCCGTCTCAAAGGACACGTCCAGCTTGAACGCACCAAGGTCCTTATGGACATCCACAAACAGGCGCATTATTCCACCTCCCCGGACACGGGAGCCGCCTTCCTGCGGGGCCTGCGGTCCTTTTTCTCCAGCATGTTGACACACAGCAGCACCACGGCGGAGATGGCCAGGTTGACCAGCACCCATTTCATGGCTCCCGCGTCATCCCCGGTGCGCCACAGCTGATACACCGTGGTGGAGATGGTAGCGGTCTTGCCGGGGGTGTACCCGGCGATCATGGCGGTGGCGCCGTACTCACCCAGAGCCCGGGCGAAGGCCAGCACCGTTCCGGCGATGATCCCCTGTTTGCAGCAGGGCAGCATCACCCGCCAGAAAATCCAGGTGTTGGAGCGGCCCAGGGTGCGGGCCGCGTGGGCCAGGGTCATGTCGAAGGACTCAAAGGCACCCCGGGCGGTGCGATACATCAGGGGAAAGGCCACCACCGCCGAGGCGAAGATAGCGGAGTACCACACCATAGTGAGCCGCAAGTCAAAGACCTCCAGAAACCACATGCCCAGCACCCGTTTGGGTCCCAGCAGCCGCAGCAGGAAATAGCCCACTACGGTAGGAGGGAGCACCAGGGGCAGGGTGAGCACCACGTCCAGCACGCCCTTTACCAGCCGGGGCAGCTTGGCTACGTAATAGGCGGCAAAGATGCCCAGGAAAAAGATGATAATAGTGGAGATGGCGGCGATCCGCAGAGAGTTAAAGAGGGGGTACCAGTCCAAAACATCCACCGTCCTCGCTTATAACACGGTAAAGCCCACGCCCTCCAGCACAGCAATGGCGCTCTCGTTGGTGTGGATGTAGTCCAGGAAAGCCTGGGCGGCCTCCTGGCTGGCCTCGCTGCCGCCGCACTTCATCACGGCGGCGGGATAGATGACCTGGTCACACATGTCGGCGGTGGCCTGATCCACCACGTTCAGCTCATAAGTAAAGGCGTCGGTGGCGTAGATGATGCCGCAGTCCACGGCACCTTCCTTCACCTGGGTAGCCACTTCAGATACGTTGGAGGCGTAGGTCACCTTGCCGTCAGATTCCAGACCGGCGATGTCGATGCCCAGGGTGTCCAGGATCTGCAGGGAGTAGGCGCCCACCGGCACGTCGTCGTTGCCCAGGCAGAGCAGCTCCAGCTTGTCGGAGGCCAGGTCCTGGAAGGACTCAATGCCCTTGGGGTTGTCGTCAGGCACCGCCAGCACCACCTTGTTCTCCACAAAGTTGATGCGGGTGTCGGACAGAACGAAGTCCAGCCCTTCGTTGGTGCCGGTGGTATCGGCGCTGTCCAGTTGATTCATCTGCTTCTGGGCGGCGGAGATGAACAGGTCGCACACCGCGCCCTCCTCGATCTGGGTTTTCAGGGTGCCGGAGGAGTCAAAGGTGAAAATCAGGTTCACGTTGGGGGCCACCTCTTTGTACTGCTCGGCGATCTCAGTGAGGGTAGCCTCCATGGAGGCGGCGGCAAATACCACCACGTCCACAGTCTCCGCTTCAGGAGCCGGGGTCTCGCTGTTCTGGGCCGCCGGGCTGTCAACGGTGCCGGGAGTTGTGCTTCCGCAGGCGGTGAGGCCCAGAGCTAGTGTCAGTGCCAGGGTCAGGGATACGAGTTTTTTCATGCTGCATTCTCCTTTACAAAATGGTAGGCGTGCCCGTTTCCGGACATGCCCCGGCCCGCCGCCATGGCTCACGCTTTAGGCGCCACGGGCTCGAAGAATTCAGGACTTATGTTAACGGGCGCAGTTGCCCGCAGTCCCCCTGAGGATCTCCAGGCCGTGGCCCAGAGAGGGGAGGATAAATTCCAGGCACTCCCGCACCGCCTTGGGGCTGCCCGGTAGGTTGACGATGAGGGTTTTCTTGCGGATGCCTGCCGCCGCCCGGCTCAGCATGGCCCGGGGGGTGATCTGGAGGGAGTTGTACCGCATGGCCTCGGCAATGCCGGGGGCGGGGCGCTCCACCACGGACAGGGTGGCCTCCGGGGTCAGGTCGGTGGGGGAGAAGCCGGTGCCGCCCGTAGTGAGGATCAGGTCGGCCATGTCCTCGTCGCACAGCCGCTTCAGTTCAGAGGCCAAGGGTTCCACGCCGTCGGGCAGGAGGGCGGTGTGCACCACTTCATAGCCTGCATGTTCTGCCAGCGCCCGGATCACCGGGCCGCTCTTGTCCTCCCGCTGTCCGGCGTAGCCGGAGTCGCTGAGGGTGATGATGGCCACTCGCATATTACCCCTCCTCCACAATGGTGAGCTCGTCTCCCACCGAGATGGTGCCCCCGTGGAGCACCTTGGTAAATACCCCTTCCCGGGGCATGATGCAGTCGCCCATCACCTTGTAGATCTCGCAGTGGGCGTGGCACTGCTTGCCCACCTGGGTCAGCTCCAGCACCACGTCGTTGCATTTGAATTTGGTGCCGATGGGCAGGGCCTTGAAGTCGTAGCCCTCCACCACCAGATTTTCGCCGAAAGCGCCGTCGTCCACCACGGCGCCTCTGGCCCGGAAGGCCTCCACCTGCTCGTGAGACAGCAGGGACACCTGCCGGTGCCACTTGCCCGCGTGGGCATCTCCCTGAATGCCCCAATCCTCCACGAACTGGGCGGAGCCTACATTTTTCTTCTGGGTGCCCTTCTGCTCGCTGACGCAGACGGCAATTACCTTACCCATGTCTTACCCTCCAATCTGGTTCATGTTCCGGCCCTCGTCCCGGCCGGTGGAGGCCTGCCCGAAATGGTGCCCCTCCGGCTTTTTGGTGATGGCCGCCCGGATGGCCGCTGCCAGTGCGGCGTCGCCCGCGCCGGCGTCCAGCAGGGCTTTCAGATCCGCGCCGCAGTCATACTGCAGGCAGGTTTTCAAAAATCCACCGGCGGTGAGCCGCACCCGGTCGCAGCTCTGGCAGAACCGGTGGCTCACCGCGCTGATAAAGCCCACCTTGCCCCGGAAGCCGGGGAAGGTGACATACCGGCCCGGTCCGCCGCCCGCCTCCTGGGGGCAGGGAAGAGCGGGGCCGAAGGCGGCTTCCAGAATGGTCAGCACCTCCGCCTCCGTCCGGCGGGTGAGGGAGGAGCCCAGACCAATGGGCATCAGTTCAATGAACCGCACTGCCAGCTCCCGATCCTTGGCCAGGGCCGCCAGAGGCACCAGCTGATCGTCATTCTCCCCGGAGGGGACGCAGTTGAGCTTCACCGTCAGGCCGGGAGCGGCCAGGGCGGCGTTCAGGCCCGCCAGGGCCCGATCCAGCTCGTCACGGCGGGTGATGGCTTCAAACTGGGTCCGATCCAGGGTGTCCAGGCTGAGATTCACCCCGTCCAGCCCCGCTTCCAGCAGGCCGGGCAGCTGGTCGGCCAGCAGCAGACCGTTGGTGGTCAGGTATACACTGCGGATGCCGGGCGTCTGCTTGATGCTCCTTACCAGACTGTCCAGCCCCTTTCGCACCAGGGGCTCCCCGCCGGTAAGCCGCACCTTTTCCACCCCCATGGCGGCAAACAGACCCACCAGACGGGTGATCTGTTCATAGGTGAGGATGGCGCTGTGGTCCACCCACTCCACACCTTCTGCCGGCATGCAGTAGCGGCAGCGCAGGTTGCACCGGTCGGTGACCGAGATGCGCAGGTAGCGGATGTTCCGCCCCAGGGCGTCAAGCATCTTTGATTCTCTCCTTTTGGATATAGTCCAGCAGCAGGTCAGCCGCCGCCTTCGGCTCTCCCAGTGGCAGGGTGGGGATGCCAGGCAGATGCAGCTTCAAGTCGGTGACCAGCGCCACCAGCGTGGCCGGGTCGGAAACCGGGGCATGGGAAATCTCTCCCCGCACCACCTCCAGCTTGGGCCAGGCGGTGTGCTTGAAGCCCTCCAGTAAAATCAGGTCGGCCTCCGGGAATTGGCCAATGAGGACATCCTCCGTTACCGGCTGCTTTTTCACGATCTTGAATTTCTCCCCGTCAAAGATGGCGGTACCCGCCGCTCCGGCGGCCATGAACCGGCCGGTGTCGGTGCCCGGCGGGTCGGGATCAAAGCAGTGCCCGTCGTGCTTGACCACTGCCACGTTCAGCCCCGCCTCTGTCAGTAGGGGGAGCATGGTTTCAATGAGGGTGGTTTTGCCGGAGTTCTTCACCCCGGAAACGGCGATCACCACGGGCTTACCCACGGTCGTACACCCCCGACTTGCCGCCCTCTTTGTGAACCAGGTGGATCTCGCCCAGCTCCATGCCCTTGTCGATGGCTTTGCACATGTCGTAGATGGTGAGCAGGGCTACGGATACCCCGGTGAGAGCTTCCATCTCTACGCCTGTTTTGCCGGAGAGCTTTACGGTACACTCCGCCCGGACGGCGCATTCGTCCTCCAAAACCTCAAATTCCACCGAGAGATGGCTGAGCAGCAGAGGGTGACACAGAGGGATCAGTTCAGAGGTGCGCTTGGCGGCCATGATGCCCGCCACCCGGGCCACCCCCAGCACGTCCCCCTTGGCGGCGGTGCGGCCGGTGATGGCGTCCAGAATAGGCCGGGTGACAAAGATTTTCCCCTCAGCCACGGCGGTGCGGAAGGTGGGCTCCTTGCTGGTCACGTCCACCATGATGGCGTTGCCCGCCTCGTCAAAATGATTGAATACAGGTTCCATAACAACCTCCCGATTACAGCAGCAGGATTCGTACCCGCGTGCCCACCTCCGCCGGAGGGGAGCCCGCCGGAAGCTCCGCCAGGCAGTTGCACCCCACCAGGGAGGAGAGCATCCCGGAGGAGTGGCCCTCCGGCAGGGTGATATGTCCGTTCTCATACCTGCCCCGGATGAACCGCCGCCTGGGACTGGCCTTGGGGAAGGGGGTGTCCAGCACCCCTTCTCCCCACCGAGGCCCTTCCTCTCCGGCCAAAGCGGCCAGCAGGGGCCGGGCCAGCAGTTCAAAGGTGGCGGCGGCGGCAAAGGGATTGCCCGACAAGGACAGAATGGGCTTGTTCTGCCAGACGGAGTACATGGCGGGGGTGCCCGGCTTCAGATTCACCCGCCAGAACACCTGCTCCGCTCCCAGCAGGGGAAGAGCCTGGTGGAAGATGTCCTTGTCGCCCACTGACACCCCGCCGGTGGTGATCAGTACATCGCAGGTTTTCAGCAGCTGCTTCATGGCCTCCGCCACGGCGGCGGGGTCATCCCCTTGATGGGCGGTCTCGGTCTCGAAGCCCAGCTCCGCCAGCCGGGCGGCCAGCAGCATCTGGTTGGAGCCGTAGATCTTCCCGGCAGGAAGAGGCGTTCCGGGGGATACCACCTCGTCTCCGGTGGTGAGCAGGCCCACCCTGGGCCTGCGGCAGACCTCCGCCTCTGTCAGCCCGGTGCTGGCCAGCACGCCCAGGGCGGCGGCGTCCAAACGGGTGCCCTTTTTCAGCAGCACCGAGCCTTTCCGGTAATCCGTTCCCCGGTAGACATAATTCTGATAAGGGTTCAGAGAGACAAATATCTTTACCGGCGACCCCTGATCGGTGTCCTCCTGGGGCACCACGCAGTCACAGCCGGGGGGGAGCATGGCCCCCGTCATGATCCGCACTGCCTGGCCGGGGTTTACGGGGATATTGGCCTCGTCTCCGGCGTATACGGTATCTACCACCTCTAAAACGGTGGGATGGGCTTTGTCCGCGTCCGTCAGATCGGTGGAGCGGAGGGCGTAGCCGTCCAGGGGTGAGCGGTCAAAGGGCGGCTGATCCAGGGGGGCGGTCACGTCTGCCGCCAGGGTCCGGCCCAGCGCCTGCTCCAGAGACAGGGCTTCTGTCCCCAGCGGGGAGAGAGGGGCAGTCATCCGAGCCACCGCTTCCTCCAATGAAATTCCGGTGACCATTTATACGCCTTTCCCGAAGGGGCAGATGGGGTAATGACACTCGCCGCAGCCCAGGCATAGACCGCCGTGGCCCAAAGCCTTCAGGTCGGCACGGCCCACCCGCACGCCGGCAGCAATGCGGGGGAGCATCAGGTCAAATACAGTGGCTTTGGCGTACATGACGCAGCCGGGCAGGCCCAGAATGGGGGTGCCGTCGGCAAAGTAGCCCAGCAGGAACATGGCTCCCGGCAGCACTGGGGCACCGTAGGACACGATCTCCGCCCCGG
This sequence comes from Flavonifractor sp. HCP28S3_F3, assembly GCF_052065355.1. Lineage (NCBI taxonomy): Bacteria > Bacillati > Bacillota > Clostridia > Eubacteriales > Oscillospiraceae > Flavonifractor > Flavonifractor sp. HCP28S3_F3. Next base: position 91,307 of record NZ_JBQHUF010000005.1, on the reverse strand, counting down.
TGGCCTTGATAGCCCCGGGGGTGCGGTCGTCGGGGTCCACGCTCATGCCGCCGGTGCACAAAATCAAGTCCACGCCCTTTTCCTTGAAATCCAGGGCGGCGGCGGTGATGGCGGCCATATCGTCCCCCGGCAGGCAGTGGTGGGTGACTTCAATGCCGTAGGCGGCCAGCTTCTGAATGATAACGGGGGTAAAGCTGTCCTGAATGAGGCCGTTTGCCACTTCGCTGCCAGTGGTAATGAGGCCGCAGGTTTTCAGCTTCCAGGGAGTGAGGGAGAGAATAGGGGTGGTTCCCGCCCGGTCCTCCACTTCCTTCAGCTTGTCCTCCGCAATGACCAGAGGGATGATGCGGGTGCCCGCCAGCTTGTCCCCCTTGCGGACGGCGGTGTTGGTGTGGCGGGTAGCGATCATAATCTCGTCCTCGCCGTTGATGGCGTTGAGCCGCGCCACATCCACCTGGAACAGGCCGTCGCAGTCGGCGATCAGCTCGATCTTGCCCTCCTTTACCGGCGTGGGGTGCATGTGCTCGTTCTGGCACAGAGCACGCAGCCGTTCCGCCGCTTCGTCCTCGTGGAGCATCCCCGGCTGCTTTTCCCATACATAGAGGTGCTCCTTTCCCATGCTCAGCAGCACGGGAATGTCCTCCTCGGTGACAACGTGTCCCTTGCGGAACCGGGCGTCTTTGGTGACGCCGGGGATGATCTGGGTCAGGTCGTGACAGAGCACATGGCCTACCGCCTGCTTGGTATCGATCAGCTTCATATCGTGTTCCTCCCGAACAAAAAAGAGGTACCGTCTTCTGCGGTACCTCCGGCCAAAAGGGTACAATATCCCCTTTGGAAAAGAGGCTCCTTTTCAAAGACGGAAGGCCGGGCCGTTTCCAGCCGGACCCTGGCGGAGCGCCATAGGCGAAGCCCTTAGGCGGTACCGCTCGGAGCAAATCATATTATATTCAGTATACCAGATTCGGCGGAAAAAGCAACGGGAGAAGCTCAGATCCCGTAGATATCGGGATAAAATGCCTTTACAGTCGCTGCCCGCTCCTGCATCAGTGAGGGCCATACCTCCGGAGCGATCAGGGGAGTATAGTCCATGGGATTTTCCGGCAGGTTGGCAGCCAGGTTGGTTTGATTCAGGTGACTGGGCAGGCAGATGTCCACCGGCTCCCCGGCCAATTCCTCGCAGTCCTGAATAAACTGGTGGGCCAGGCTCTCCGGCAGTCCCAGCGCCCGCAGGGCGGCGGGCCGCATGGTGTCTGCCCCCACGCCTCCGTGCATGGCCAGCCGCCAGGTTTTCCCGGTGTCCTCGTCGGTATCCGTGAAGAAGAAAGAGGTGGTGCCCGGGGTGTGCCCGGGGGTGAAGCGGGTGCGGATATGGAACCGGCCCATGGAGAAGACCTCTCCGTCCCCAAAGTGGTGGTGGACAGGGAAGGGGATGTACCCCAGCTCCGGAATGGGGTGCTGCCGGTAAAAGACCTCGTCCACCGCGTTCATCCAGATCTCCGCCCCAGTGAGGGTGTGGAGAGCCATGGCTCCGTTGCAGTGGTCGCCGTGGCCGTGGCTGATGAGGATGGCCTTGATCTGCCGGGGATCAAACCCCAGCCGGTGGATGGAATCTATGATGAGGTAGAGCAGCTCCTTCATGCCGGTGTCCAGCAGGATCAGCCCTTCACCGCTGTCCAGCAGATAGACGCTTACATCGTTGTTCCCGCCCACCCCGTAGACGTGGGGCCCGATGCGGAAGGGGGGCAGGGCGTAGTTCCAGATGTGCTCCAGATCGTGGAGCGCCCCCGAGGGGGGCACGCGGCAGAAATTCATGGCAATACCTCCTGTGGTCTTCAGTATAGCATAAAAAAGAGGGATGTGGTAGAATGGGGCAAAAAGGAGGGAGAGGCATGGGAGAGCTTCGGGGGCGCTTTGCCCCCAGTCCCAGCGGGCGGATGCACCTGGGCAACCTGTTTTCCGCCCTGCTGGCCTGGCTGTCGGTGCGCTCCGCCGGCGGGGTCATGGTGCTGCGAATGGAGGATCTGGACCCCGACCGCTGTAAAGAGGAGTATGCCGCCCAGCTGGCGGACGATCTGCGGTGGCTGGGGCTGGACTGGGACGAGGGCTATGAGAAGGGCGGTCCCCACGGCCCCTACCGCCAGAGTGAACGCACGCAGCTATATGCCGCCGCCTTCCAGCGCCTGGAAGAACAGGGCCTGATCTACCCCTGTTTCTGTACCCGGGCGGAGCGGTTGGCCGCCTCCGCCCCCCATCGGTCTGATGGACAGGTGATCTATGGTGGCAAGTGTAAACGCTTGACAGAAGAGGAGCGGAACGAACTGGCCAAAACACGCCGTCCTGCCTGGCGTTTGACAGTTCCTGACAGGGAGATTTCCTTTACAGATGGACTGCAAGGTTTTTATGCCGAAAACCTGCTCTCTGATTGCGGGGACTTTATTCTCCGCCGGTCCGACGGGGTGTATGCCTACCAGTTGGCGGTGGTGTACGACGACGGAGCCATGGCGGTCAATCAGGTGGTGCGGGGCCGGGATCTGCTGGACTCCACACCCCGGCAGCTTTATCTGTATGAGCTGCTGGGCCTCACTCCGCCGGAATTTTATCACGTGCCTCTGCTGACGGCCCCGGACGGGCGGCGGCTGTCCAAACGGGAAAAGGATTTGGACATGGGTGCCCTGCGGCAGCGGTTCACCCCTGCGGAGCTTACCGGCCTGCTGGGGTACTGGGCGGGGCAGCTGGACCGGCCGGAGCCGGTCTTGCCGAAAGAATTGGCTCAAATTTTTGACTGGTCCAAGGTACCGAAAGAAGATATCGTGGTGGAATAAAAAGCGGCGGGGAAATCCCCGCCGCTTTTGCTGCATTCAGATGCCGTCCTTGTTTACCGCCCGGTTGATGGCGGAGAGGATGCCCTTCAGAGGGGCCAGGTTGATGTTGTGGCTCATGCCCACGCCGAACCAGTCCTTGCCCTCCTCGTCCTGGAGGTGGATGTAGGCCACAGCCTGGGAGTCAGAGCCCTGCTTGATGGCGTGCTCGCTGTAATCCACGAAGGTGAAGCGATCCATCTTCTGACCGTGAATCGCGTTGAAGAAGGCGTCGATGGGGCCGTTGCCGGAGCCCTGGACCTGGAAGGTGGTGTCGGTGTGGCGGATGGTACCAGCGAAGGTAACGTGGGAATGGCCCTCCTCGTCGGTAAACTCGGCAAAGGAGTGGCGCACCAGCTCGTAGGGGGAAATGGCGTCGATATAGTGGGTCTTGAACAGATCGTAGATGGCCTCCGCCTTGAGCTCCTTGCCCACACGGTCGGTCTCCACCTGAACGATGTGGCCGAACTCGGGGTGCATGGCCTTGGGCAGGTCGAAACCAAAGCTGTGCTGCATAACGAAGGCGGCGCCGCCCTTGCCGGACTGGGAGTTGATGCGGATGATGGGCTCGTACTGACGGCCCACGTCGGCGGGATCGATGGGCAGGTAGGGTACCTCCCAGTACTCGGTGCCGCTCTCCTCCATGTAGCGGGTGCCCTTGTTGATGGCGTCCTGGTGGGAGCCGGAGAAGGCGGTGAACACCAGCTCGCCCACATAGGGCTGCCGCTCGCCGATCTTCATCTTGGTGACCTTCTCATACACGTCCCGGATCTTGTTGATGTTGGAGAAGTCCAGCTTGGGGTCCACGCCCTGGGTGTACAGGTTGAGAGCCAGGGTGACCATATCTACGTTGCCGGTGCGCTCACCGTTGCCGAAGAGGGTGGCCTCCACCCGCTCGGCACCTGCCAGCTGGCCCAGCTCCGCGGTGGCCACGCCCTCACCACGGTCGTTGTGGGGGTGGAGGGAGATGATGGCGCACTCCCGGCTGGGCAGCTTGTTGATAAAATACTCGATCTCGTCGGCGAAGTAGTTGGGCATGCAGTTCTCCACCGTGGTGGGCAGGTTGAGGATGATCTTGTGCTCGGGAGTGGCGCCGATGGCCTCAATGACAGCCTGGCAGATCTCCACGGCGGCGTCCATCTCGGTGCCCATGAAGGACTCAGGGGAGTACTGATAGCGCAGGTCCATGCCGGCGTCGATGGCGGGCTGGCTCAGCTCCCGGATGAGGTGGGCGGCGTCCACGGCGATCTGGGTGACGCCGGCCACGTCGGTGTGGAAGACCACCTTCCGCTGGAGGGTGGAGGTGGAGTTGTAGAAGTGGAAGATGACGTGCTTGGCGCCCTCGATAGCCTCAAAGGTACGGCGGATCAGATGCTCACGGGCCTGGACCAGCACCTGGATGGTCACGTCGTCGGGGATGTGGCCACCCTCGATAAGGGTGCGGATAAACTCATACTCGGTCTCGGAGGCGGAGGGGAAGCCCACCTCGATCTCCTTGACGCCGATATCTACCAGGGTGTGGAACAGCTCCAGCTTTTCCTCCACGTTCATGGGGTCAATGAGGGCCTGGTTGCCGTCTCGAAGATCAACAGAGCACCAGATGGGAGGGGCCTTCAGTTCCTTGTCGGGCCAGGCGCGCTTTTCCATTTTGATGGGTACGAAGGGGATGTACTTTTCCTGTGCGGGCTTCATAATAAAATTCCTCCTTGGGCCAGGATGCAAAAAGAAACGCCCCTGACCAGATTATGGTCAGGGGCGTAAGATACGCGGTACCACCCTGCTTCCGCCCGCCGTCACCGACGGACGCTCATGGCCTCCAACAAGGCCGCGGCCTGTAACGTGGCCGTGACGGCCCGCCCTACTTACAAAAGGTTCAGACGGACGGCTCCGGGCTCAGTATCCACACGCTTCCCCGCGCCGGTTCGCACCAACCACCGGTTCTCTGAGCGGGACGGGACGTGCTTTCTTCCCATCATTGCCTGTATCAGGATTTGATTACGGCCATTTTAGCTGAACTTCCTGGTTTTGTCAAGAGAAAGTTTCCGCCCAGCGCACCAAATGCGGCTCGATCCAGGAGGTCTGGACGGAGGAGAGAGAGAAGGAAGCGGAGAGTGTGTTGCCTCCCTGGGAGGCCGAGTTGTAGTAGTCGGCCAGATATTCCAGCCCGTCCTTGGAGTAAATCGCCAGGTAGAAAGGATTGCTGTCATAGGTTTCGGAGTCCCGGATGACCAGCCGCTGACCGTCAAAGATCATGTCGAGACTGTGCCTGGAATCGTGTGTCCAGCTGAAGCTTCCGTACCCCAGCTGGGTGGCCTCCCAGTTGTCCCCGGTGAATGCCAGGCTCCAGCCCTCCGGCTGCCGGGCCACCACCGCGAAGCGGTAACAGTAGCTTTCGCCCCTGGGACCGTATGCGATGGGGACAAAGAAGCCGTCCCCTTTGTAGACCTGCATATAGTTTTCCACCTCAGAGAAGGAAAACAGATCCAGAGTCTGGACGAGGCGTACCTCCTCGTCAAAAATCCGCAGCCGCAGCTGGCCCTCCTCTTGGGTGAGCAGGAAGAATTCCCTGCCGTCCTCTATGCCCCAGAAATCCACAACGACACTTTCCTCCGGCAGAGACCAGAGGGTCTCGATGGTGCCGTCAGTGCGGGCCTCATTGGGAGTGTAGCGGTAGATCCCCCAGCCGCCGGGGATCTGGCTGTCGTCCAGCGTAACAAGCCGGTCGGTACCAGGCCCGTCGCTGGCGGTATAGCTGTTGGACAGCGCGAAGACTGCCCGCTCGCCCTGGGCCGCGGCATAGCTTTCCATGAGAGGGAGATTTGCCTCATAAGAATAGGAACCGCTGTTTCCGTCGGCACTTCGCTCCACGGTGATTTTGATCCGTGTGCCTTCCGGGATGGGAATGGAGAAATAAGACTGGAACAGTTCCGACAGTCGCTCGTCTTTCAGGTCGTAGCTGGCGCTGGGACGGACATTCAGCGGCCAGGCGTCGAAGTAGTCGGTAAGGACAAAGTTGTAGGTGCACCTCTCTCCCGGCGGGGTGGACTCCCATGCCTGCTCCTCCAGCACTTCCCAGGCGGAGTTGTAACCCCTGAAATAGCTGTCGATCTCCACAAATATGGGGATGTTCTCCTGAGGCGCCTCATAAGAACGCCGGGACAGCGTGGTGGAAAAGGCGGTCTCCGCCTCCTCCGGCCGGTCGGCGGGGAAGGTGGTGACCCAGAAGAGCTGTTCACCGCAGGACAGGGGGAGGGTCAGCTCCACGCCGTCGGCGGCCTCCGGGTCGCCTGCCAGCACTTCCTGTTCGATCGTTACCTGACTGCCGGTGTTCGGAATGGCCAGCCCGGCTCCAATCAGCAGCCCGGCAGCCAGCAGGGCCAGCAGCAAGATCAGCCATCGGCTCAGCTTCATATCCTCACTCCCTGTCTGTCAGCTCGCCCAGGGCACGGCTCACCCGGTCGGCCTTGTATTGGTAGGTCTCCTTCACAAAATCCATCAGCCCCCGGCCCTGCTCCTCCAGCTCCAGGGTGGTAATGTCGCCCGCCACCTTGCCCTGGTGGATAAGCACCGCCCGGCCGATGAAGTGCTGCACCTCCTCCAGCAGGTGGGTGGACAGCAGAATGGTCTCCTCCGGCTCCAGAATACCCAGCAGAACCTTGTAAAAGTCCTCCCGGTTGAAGATGTCGTTGCCCGCAAAGGGTTCGTCCATCAGGATATAGTCCGCCCCCTGGCTCAGGGCCAGGATGACCTCAAACTGGTTCTTCTGCCCGGTGGAGAAGCTGCGGATGGTTTTGTTGCGGGGCAGCTGGAAGAAGTCCATCAGGGCGGAGAACCGCTTTGTCCGGAAGTTCGGAAAGTGCTCCTGATAAAAGTCCCGGTGGGCCCCGGCGGTGAGGGCGGGGAAGTAGGAGTGCTCACAGGTGGCGAAGGAGAGCCGGGCGATGTTTTTGGGTGTAATGGGATCGCCGTCCAGGGTGATCTCCCCCTGATACCGCAGCAGGCCCAGGATGCACTTCATCAGTGTGGTCTTGCCCGCGCCGTTTTCTCCGAACAGCCCCACGATCTCGCCCGGGCCAATGGACAGATCCACCCCGTCCAGAGCCTTGGAGCCTTTGAGATAGCTCTTTTTCACATCCTTCAGTTCCAGCATAGCCTTAACCTCCTGTCCTGGCCCACACGTCCGGGGGCAGATGCCCCGCCGGCGTGGCGGCCTGATACCAAAGAAAGAGCAGCCCGAACATCACCAGACCCGTCAGGGCGGTGATGACCAGCAGCAGGGCGGAGCCGGTGATGCATCGCTTGGCCAGCTCCTGCCGCCGGGGCAGGCGGCGCATCAGATAGTCGCTGCGGGCTCCCCACCGGTGCCACAGAAAGTGGCCGATGGGCAGCAGAATGAGGCACAGCGCCACCAGACCAAAGCCCAGCAGGGCGTTGCCCAGCACCTGAGGATAGGGCGGCACCAGCCTGCCCGGGATCAGCACCGGCTCCTGACCGTAAGCGCGCTGATAGAGGTCATCCAGCGCCGGCGTGAACCGGGACATAAACAGTCCCATAGCGGTGAGGGTGGACAGACCCAGGGCGGCGGCAGTCAGGATAATCTCGTTCTGCCAGGGCCAGCCCATCGGAAACAGCCGGGAGAGAGATTCCCATTTATTCCTCATCTTCATGCCACCTCCAGACACCGAATACCGCCAGAACCCCGGTCACACCCAGAACGAACAGCTGGATAAAGTAGATAGTCGACCCGTCCATGCCGCAGGGGAAGGCAAATCCGGCCAGGATGGCCAGGGGGAAGGTGACCCACGCCTTCCGTCCATGCCGCCAGTGGAAGGGAAGGGCGGCGGTGGACAGGCCCAGGACGGCGCAGCCCAGCAGGTTGCGGATAGTCAGTCCCCAGTCCCACATGGGGAGCAGGGCGTGGAGGTAGGGGGAGCGGGAAAAGGCCATCAGAAGGGTCTGCTGGTTGACATACTCCGTCGGCATGATCTGGAGATAATACTGACTCAGCGCCAGCGCCGCTGCCGCCTGAATGCCCCAGAAGATGAGCAGCAGCAGGGCGTTCATGCCGCCCCACAGCAGGACGACCACCCGCTCGTCTACGGACAGCCGCCGGAGGGCGTAGCTGGTTTTGGCGCCCCGTTCTATGCCGGGCAGCACCAGCACGGCGCACACCAGAACAAATCCTACAGAAAAGGCCGGGGAGAGGTTCCCCTGATGTACCACTCCCTCCAGGGAAAGGGAGACGCTGTCGGGGTCGTACTGCGTATCCAGGGGCACGGTGAGGAACAGAAGAACCTGCACTCCGGCAGCCAGCGCGGAGAGCAGCAGCACCTTCCACAGCGACAGCCGGGCGGCGGGGGTCAGTACAGATAACCAGCGTTTCATAGCCCTTCCTCCTCACAGCTTTCATCCCACAGCCGCTCCAGCAGGGCCAGAGCGGCCTCCTTTTCCAGCCCCGCCTGCCGCAGGGCGCGTACCAGCAGCCCGGCCTCCTGTTCCAACAGCTGCCTGCGGATCTGCTCTACCAGTTCCGGGGAGAGTGCGATCTCACTTTTGGCGCCCGAGCGGGAGGAGATGATCCCTTCGTCCTCCAGCAGCTTGTAGGCCTTCTGCACTGTGTTGGGGTTCACCCCCAGCTGGGCGGAGAGCACCCGGCGGGAGGGCAGCTCGTCTCCGGCCTGCACCGTCCCGGCGGCGATGGCCCGCTTGACGTGGCGGATGATCTGCAAATAGATGGGCAGACCGTCCTCTGCCACAAAGGCGGAAAAGTCGACCAAGGCCCTCACCTCCTTAACTGTACTACTCGACTAATACACTTTCTAACTGTATTATATGAGTAATACGGTTACCTGTCAAGGGGAGAAGCCCCTTTTCTTTTTCGCCCATTTCCGCTATACTGAAACAGATATTGAAAAAGCGAGGAACTGCTATGCTGCTCTCTGGAGAAAAACTGACAAAGATATACGGGACCCGCGTTTTGCTGGACGGGGTGTCCTTTTATGTGGATCGCGGGGACAAGGTGGGTGTGATCGGGGTCAACGGCACCGGGAAGTCCACTCTGCTCCGGCTGCTGGCCGGAGTGGAGGAGCCCGACGAGGGTACTGTCCGGCCCGACCCCAATGTGCGTCTGGAATATCTGCCCCAGAACCCAGTATTTCCCGGGGAACGGACGGTGCTGGAGCAGGTGCTGGCTGGGCTGAGCGACGACGACAAGGTTTTGGCGGAGTATGAGGCCAAGACCATCCTTAACAAGCTGGGAGTGCCCCGTTTCGACCAAAAGGTAGGGGAGCTGTCCGGCGGAGAGCGCCGCCGGGTGGCTCTGGCGGCGGTGCTGGCCCGGCCCAGCGATGTGTTGATCCTGGACGAGCCCACCAACCACCTGGACAACGACATGGTGAACTGGCTGGAGGGGGAACTGAAGGCCTGGAAGGGCGCCCTGGTGATGGTGACCCACGACCGGTACTTTCTGGAGCGCATCGTCACCTCCATGGTGGAGGTGGAGGACGGGAAGCTGTACACCTATGAGGGCAACTATGACAAGTATCTGGAGCGGAAGGCGGCCCGGCTGGAGAGCGAAAAAGCCAGTGAGCGCAAGCGTCAGGCCATCCTCCGCCGGGAGTATCAGTGGGTGATGCAGGGCCCCACCGCCCGGGGCACCAAGAGCCGGGAGCGGCTGGAGCGGTATGAGGAGCTGAAGGCCCAGACCGGCCCAGCGGAAAAAAGTTCCCTGGAACTTTCCGCCCGGTCCAGCCGTCTAGGGAAGAAGACGGTGGAATTGCGGGGTGTGACCAAGTCCTTCGGGGACCGGACGGTGATCCGGGGCTTTGACTGCATGCTGCTGCGGAACGACCGCATCGGCATCGTAGGGGCAAACGGCAGCGGTAAGTCCACCTTGCTGAACCTGCTGGCGGGGAAGCTGACCCCGGACGCCGGAGAGATCGAGGTGGGGGAGACCGTCCGCATCGGCTACTTCTGTCAGGAGGTGCCGGACATGGACGGGGACACCCGGGTCATTGACTATGTGAAGGAGATCGGCAACCGCATCGAGACAGCGGAGGGCATGCTTACTGCTACCCAGCTGCTGGAGCAGTTCCTCTTCCCGGCGGAGATGCAGTGGAGTCCCATCCGAAAACTGTCGGGCGGAGAGAAGCGGCGGCTGTTCCTGCTGTCTGTGCTGGCTGCCGCCCCCAACGTGTTGCTGCTGGATGAGCCCACCAATGACCTGGACATCCAGACTCTGGCCATCCTGGAGGATTATCTGGACTCCTTCCCCGGCGCGGTCATCACCGTGTCCCACGACCGGTATTTCCTGGATCGGGTGGTGCGCCGGGTGTTCGCCGTAGAGCCGGACGGGCAGGTACGGGGCTATCCCGGCGGCTACACCGAGTATCTGGAGGCCCGCCGGCAGGAGGAGAAGCCCAAGGCTCCCAAGGAGCCCGCCCCGGACAAGGGGAAGGAGCGCCCCGCCGCCCCGCCCCGGAAGGTGAAGTTCACCTACAAGGAGCAGCGGGAGTTTGAGACCATCGACGCCGATATTGCCGCTCTGGAGGAGCAAATTAAGCAAGTCCAGGCGGAGCAGACGGAAAAAGCCACCGACTACGCCGCCCTTCAGGAGCTCCAGTCCAAACAGGAGGAGCTGGAGGCCGCCCTGGAGGAGAAAATGGAGCGCTGGGTCTATCTCAATGACCTGGCCGAACAGATCGCAAAACAGTAACGACCACGCAAAGGAGCGAACCCATGACAAAGCATTGGAAACCAATATTGGCCCTGATCCTGGTAAGCGCCCTGGTTCTGGTGGGCCCGGGCAGCTGTTCCCAGCCGGGCGCTTCCGCCGCCTCCACCTGGGAGAAGAAGGACTTCCGGGCCGTGTGGGTGTCCACGGTGTACCGCCTGGACTATCCCAGCCAGGCCACCACAGACCCGGAGGTGCTGAAGGCGGACGCCGACAAGATCCTGAAAAACTGCGCGGATATGGGCATGACCGCCGTGATCCTTCAGGTGCGGCCCTCCGCCGACGCCCTCTATCCCTCCAGCTACTATCCCTGGAGCAAGTACCTCACCGGTACCCAGGGTACCGCCCCTAAGAACGGTTTTGATCCTCTGGCCTACTGGGTGGAGGAGGCCCACAAGCTGGGTCTGGAACTCCACGCCTGGATCAACCCCTTCCGCATCACCAAGGGTGGCCAGAGCGAGTTTGATGCCCTCACCGCCGACCATCCCGCCAAGGTCCACCCCGACTGGGTGGTGCAGTATGAGAACAACTTCTACTTCAACCCCGGCCTGCCGGAGGTGCGGGAGTACATCATCCAGGGCGCCGAAGAACTGGCCCGGAATTACGACATCGACGGCATCCATCTGGATGACTACTTTTATCCCGGCAGCGGCTTTGACGATGCTGCCGCCTACGCCCAGTACGGCAGCGGCTTCTCTGACATCGGAGACTGGCGTCGGGACAACGTGAACCAGCTGGTGAAGGAGTTGGGTGAGCGGCTCCACGCCATTGACCCCGACCTGTCCTATGGCATCAGCCCCTCCGGCGTATGGGCGGACAAAAGCAGCCTGCCTGAGGGTTCCAACACCACCGGCGGCTATGAGAGCTACTATGCGGCCTATGCCGACAGCCGGAAGTGGGTGAAGGAGGAGTGGATCGACTATATCTGCCCCCAGGTTTACTGGTATATCGGCCATAAAACCATGGACTATGAGACCATTGTCCGCTGGTGGGCAGATGTGGTAAAGGGTACAGGAGTTTCCCTTTACATAGGGATGGCGGACTACCAGGCCGGAAATACCGATCCCAACAGCGCCTGGTACGGCACCACTGCTATTGAACAGCAGCTGGCCCTGAACCAAAAGATTCCTCAGGTGACAGGAGAGGTCCATTTCCGCTATCAGTTCCTGGTGGGGGACAACGGCCTGAACGAACTGTATCGGCGGGCCTACGGTGAGGCCCAGCCGACGCCTACCCCGACCCCTACGCCTGTAGTCACAGCCACTCCCCAGCCCACGGCTACCCCCGTGCCCACGCCCAGTGCCACCCCGGAGCCGGCGGTAACTGTTGCGCTGGATACCGTAAACCATACCGCCTATATGGAAGGCGTGAACGAGCGGTTTTTGCCTGAGGCCACTTTGAGCCGGGCAGAGGCGGTAGCCATGCTGGCCCGGCTGGCAGTGGATAGTAATGGGAATAAGCTTTACACTGGGGAGATGGGGAACATCAGCTTTTCTGACGTTTCAGCCAATGCCTGGTACGCCCCCTATGTGGCCTTTGCTGAGAAATATGGTCTGGTGAACGGCTATTCCGACGGAACCTTCCGGCCGGAGCAGCCGGTGAGCCGGGCGGAGCTGGTGAAGCTGCTGGCAGCCTTTTTCCCGGAGGCCTCCGGCACGGTCAGCTTCCCCGATGTGCCTGCCAATCACTGGGCGGCGGATGTAATTTCCTTTGCCGCCGGTCAGGGTTGGGTGTCGGGATATCCCGACGGAACCTTCCAGCCTGAGCGCAGCATCAGCCGGGCAGAGGCGGTAAAGCTGGTGAACCAGGCTCTGGGCCGCCAGGCCGGTGAGCGGGATGTGGCGATGCCCTTCTCCGATGTATCTGCTGGCTATTGGGCCTATTGGGAGATCCTGGAGGCTTCGGTCACTCACACCTATGTGAAGGACGGAAACACGGAGATCTGGCAGTAAAAACATAAAAAAGGAGGGCCGCGATGTCGCGGCCCTCCTTTTTTGCTTTTATTAAAGGCTTATTGATACTGGGTCCAGTCGATGGACTGACGCAGCGCTGTCCAGCGCTCGTGTACGTCGTCCTTCCGCTGGAAGTCGTGGCTGTTGGTGGCCTCCTGGACGGCCAGGTAGTACCAGGTGTCAGGCTGGTTGTCGGGCCAGACGATCATATCATCCAGCAGGTCGTCCTCAGTCTCCGGCAGGCGGCACAGGACCCGGTTGATCATGGTCATGGCCTCAGCACGGGTGATGGGTAGGTCAGGACCGAAGGTGCCATCATCACGGCCCAGGATCCAGCCCAGAGAGGCGGCCTCCTGGATCTCTTTCTCTGCCCAGTGGCCCTTGATGTCGGTAAAGCTGGTGCCGCTGACATTGTCCTCTGTGCTGAAGCGGGCACAGATGGCGGCGAATTCAGCCCGGGTGATGGGGGCGTTGGGGTCGAAGCAGGTCTCGGACCGGCCCTCCAGGATGCCCATGGCGGCCAGGGTGGAGATGGCGGTGTTGTGCCACATTCCGTCGGTGACATCAGCGAAGGTGTTGGACTCGGTCAGGTACTCCTCCCGCACCTCGTCCCGGAGCAGACGGAAGAAGATGGCCGCAACCTCAGAGCGGGTGATGTTGTCCAGAGGACGGACTGTGCCATCGTCATAGCCGATGACATAGGCGAAGTGGTCGTCGCCGTTGAGCCAGCCCGGGGTGTCGGTGGCTTCCCAACCGGCGTACACCGTCTTGTTGGAGGTCATCTTGATGCTGGAAATGGCGTCAGTGAGTTCCTTGTCGGCGTACCAGCCGGTGAAGGTGTAGCCCTCCCGGACGGGGGACTTGGTGAGCTGCACGGTGGTGCCGCTGGCATAGCGCTCCTTTTCATAAGTAGTGCCGCCGTTGGACTCATAGGTCAGGGTGTAGTAGGTGGTGCCGCCGCCGCCACCGCCGCCGGAGCTGGCAGTCCAGATCAGGACGAAGGGGGAGAAGCTGCTGGTGGTGAAGGAGATCCCATACCCTGTGTTGGTCACTTCCACCTCAACGGCATTACATGCGTCGATCCGGTCCGCGATGTCGGCTACAGTCATTTCGCGATCCAGCCCATCGAAATGCACCAAATAGAAGGTAGTGCTCTGGCTGGTTCCGGTCGGATAGGGCCAATAAACGGTGACGTCGTTGTCTGCCTTGATCCAGGTATTGCCGTTGGAGGCGTCAACAAGATCCAAGTAGCGGAAATCATACCGGAGGTTGTCCGAGGCCTCGAGATGGAGCGTAGACAGAGCCTTTTCCGTCAGGAGCTGGTCGCTCTCCTCGGAATGAACGATGCTGTCCACCAGCAGGGAGGGTGTGCCGCTTACCACCTGGACGCCGCTGTCGTTAATGGTGTAGGTGGTGTCCGTCGGCAGGACGGCGGTGATCTCCTCCACCGCTTCCGTGACTTCTGGCTTTACTTCCGTGGTACCACCCTCCTGGGTCACGCCCCGGATAGTCAGCGTGCCGGAGGCGGCGGAGGCGGCATAGGTGGTATAGGAGATCTTGCTCGGGTCGCCGCCATCCTCTGTTACTTTTGCTGTATTGATTTCGGCGTAAACAGTAGTCTGGTCTACCGCGCCCGGGTAGATGGACATGTCGTATTCGCTGTACAGGGCGTCGGTAAGTTTAAAGCTGTCGCTGACGTGGACGCTGCCCTCCGCGTCGGTGAACTGCATCCGCACCGCGTCCTGACCAATGCCTGCCACCAGACGGTAAATGTACCGCTGGATGCCGTCGGCGCCTGTCACAGTGCTGGTTGCCTTGCCGTCGTAAGGTTCCAGCGTCCAGGTCTTAGTGCCGCTGCGGAAGGTCAGGTAGGGAGATAGATCCAACGCATCATCTTCATCGACACCCAGTGCGGCTTTTAGCTCGCTGCTCAGGTCTTCTGGCAGGGTGACATAGAAGCCCGCGTTGGGCAGTCCGTTTTCCATGGATTCCTGAATGTCGCCGTTTTCATCCACTACGCCGTCGTAGCCGCTGCCACCCATATAGATGGTGATGTCCGCCGGTTTCAACTCCACAGTAGGCATCCACCGCAGATCATCCTTGGTCAGCATCAGGTATCCACCGCTGCCATCGGTGTTCTCATACACCGGATAGTTGATCTGTTTATTGCCGTCGGTATCCGTGTAATAGGCGTAGCGGTTGAGACTTTCGCCATCCTGGACCCGGATGGTGCCGGACCCATCGCTGGCTGTCACCGCGAAGGAGCGGTAGTCGTCCGGCAGGGTGAGGTCGGCATCGGAATTGCCGTCTTTGAGGAGGTTGATGGGGCTGGGATCATCGTCTGCGTCGGTGGGTGGATCCTCGTCTTCGGCAAAGCGGCCGTTGAGCACGGTGTCAGTGACGTTGACTGCTCCGCTGCCGGTAGTATCCATGTCGATGGCAAATTTGTCTCCGTCGGCGTAGGCTATGATGGTGGTGCCTTCCGTGATGGTGGTGGTACCGGCGACCTTACCCTCAGAACCTGCGCCGATAGCAGAGGCTTCAGGCCCGCCGATAGCGATTATGGAAGCACTGCCAGAGATGGTGATGTCGCCGGAATCAGGGGAATAGGCGCCGTTGCCTGTACCAATTCCTGCACCATAATATCCGCCGGACGCAGTAACCTGTGCTTGATCGCCGATCGAAATAGTAGTCCGGGAGGCAGGAGTATACAGCGAATAGCCGGCGCCGATACCAGCAGCATAGTCGCTGCCAGACGCAACAACAACAGCAGAACCGCCAATATGAATGTTTAGCTTGACAGCGTCGGAGTAGGACATACTTCCGCCAATGCCTGCACCCGTTACATCGCCGTGTGCCTGCACAGAAGCATTGCCGTCAACGGTAATATCCCAGTCCACAAAACAGTTGAAGCCTTGGCCGATGGCTGCTCCGGCGTAAATATTTCCCAGCCCCTCTACATATACAGTGTGTGCATTCACGGTTGCGTCTCCGTCGATATGTATGACGCCGCCGCCGCCAATAGTGGAAGAAGTGACGGGAGTTGCGGCTGCCCCAATTGCTGCGGAAACATCGGCTGAGACGGTTACATTTGCGGTACCGGTGATATGGATCTTGCTTTCTTGGTCACCCGATGCGCCGACTCGTCCGGTGCCGATGGCGGGGCCGGAATAATACGATGAGCTTCCGCTTTTGATGCTGGCCGTAGTGACATTTACGGTACCACCGGAAATGGTAATGCTATTGAGAATACCGTCTGCGCTGTTGGAAGGGGTAGTATAATAATTCATGCCCGGGCCAATACCGCATCCGCCACCATAATTGTTAGCGGCAGTAACGGAGACGGTAATACTGCCGCCAGTAATCGTAATGTCTCCGCTATCGCCAGTAGCAGATCCCTTTTCAATAGGTCCGCCGCCGCCAATACCGGCAGCGGGGCCGTATTGCTGGATGTTAATGGTACCCCCGGCAATACAAATGGTACCGCCGTCCTCGGCGGCGCTGCCGCCTATGGCCGCGCCGTGGGCCGCCGTATTTTCGGCACCGTTGAGCAGGTTCAACGCTCCGTCTCCATCGATGGTAAGGGCCTGTTCGCCGGACACACGGATTAGTGCGCCGGACAAAAAGCCGGTGCCGCCGCCGGTCAGGGTGTTTTCGCCCTCCAAGGTAAGTGCCGCTTCACCGCTCTGAACGTCGATCAGGCTGGCCCCGCTGGCAGTGGAAAGGGTCAGATCACGGATGGTGAACGTGGCGGTGTTGTCTGCTCCGGGGTTTACAATGATCGTGTTGGCATCGGAACTGCCAGTGATGACCAATTTGCCGGAAAGTTCTTGTGCTTCATTGCTGCCCTGGGTATATGTGCCATTTTCGAGTATGACGGACCCGTTGGCGATATCCAGTATGATTTCATTGTCCGTCTCGCCATCAGCAGCCAATACATTGGCCGGAAGCAGCGAGAAGAGCATCGCAAAGGTCAGCAGGACACTCAAGATTCGTATTCGTATGTGAGATTTGCTCATAGTGTTGACCTCCGGTTTTGATGTGCTTTTTTGAGAAGTTCCTTACATAAGATAGCTAGAGGTTTCTTTCGGGCAGAGCAGTAGATAGCCGATGCGGATGGGCTTTGGTTTTCCTGGCGCAGATGGGACAACCGCACCGTTTTGGCCCTGTGCGGGAGTAGACGACAGACTTCCATACATGGCCGGCGGAACATTCCCACCACACTTTGCGGTGGGAACTGACGGTTACCATTTCAGGAGTCCAGCCGTCATTGAGTGTAGGATGCCATTGCTTTGCCAGTTCCGGTTCCAGCGTAGCCAGGTCGTTGAAGCCGGGAAGGACCCGGTGGCCGGAACAGTAGGGGCAGCCGCAGCCCCGTGCAGTTCGTGCCGCGATCACAGCCTGGTAATCGTGCCCCAGCTCACAAGTCCACCACACCTTCCGATTGGAACGGGGAGAGACCTGCCGGGCAGTCAAGCTGCCGTTTTTAACTGGGTGCCACTGCCGTGCGATTTCAGGAAAGAGTGATTCAAGATCATTCTCTCCGGGCACGACCTGTTTTCCCGAACAGACGGGACAGCTGCTGCCTGCGGTGCGGGAGGCGACCTGCGCCTGCCACACATGACCTTTGCCGCAGATCCACCAG
Organism: Flavonifractor sp. HCP28S3_F3; assembly: GCF_052065355.1. NCBI lineage: Bacteria > Bacillati > Bacillota > Clostridia > Eubacteriales > Oscillospiraceae > Flavonifractor > Flavonifractor sp. HCP28S3_F3. The sequence continues at coordinate 74,117 of NZ_JBQHUF010000005.1, read as the reverse complement.
ACTCTCCGATGGCTTCCCGCTGGAACGTCATCCGGCCTCAGCGCCCCGTTTCGCGTAGGATGCCACTGCTGAGCCAGAGCCGGAAAGAGCGTACGAAGATCGTTTACGCCCGGAGTGACCTGCTTTCCGGCGCAGATGGGGCAGCCGCATCCTCTTACGCGTGATTTGATCTGTGCCTGCCACTCGTGTCCCTTTGGGCAGACCCACCATACTTTGCGGTGACTGCCAGGCTGTACGGCGTCAGGTGACAACGGGCGGTTTTTTTGCGGATGCCATTGTGCAGCCAGGTAAGGGTAAAGTGTCTTCAGATCGGTCTTTCCAGAAATAGGCCTTGTCCCGGCGCAATAGGGACAGCCGGAGCCGCTGGAAGTGCGGGCGGTGACGGTGGCCTCCCAGGCGTGTCCAGCCTTGCAATGCCACCACACTCTGCGCTTGCTTCCGTAGCTTATGAGGTGGGGAGTGAGCGTTCCGTTACGGACCGTATCCCACTGTTCGAGTAAGTACTGATTCTCTGTCCGTGCGCAATAGTCGAATAGTGTTTCCCGCATATCCACCTCCCTGTATAGGCAGAATCTATATTCCGTCCGGAAGCCAATTGGGGTACAGGAAAACGTCTCTTATTCAGCAATAAAAACAGGAATAAAATATCAGCTTTTCCTTATTTAATCAGTATAATTTTGTAAAAACAGCACGACAAAACGGGCCGTCAAACAACCCGGTATGGCGGTCAGCATTGCTATACGTAAAACACAAAAGGATTGATTTACCAAATACAAAATGTTACAATTATAAAAGATAACGGGCTATGTAATTGATAATTTTCGGCAGATAAGTGAGACGGAATATAGATTCTGTCCTACGATACCAGCCGAAGCTGCTCCAGGGTACGTATGTGCTCTGTGCCGGTAGAGATCAGGTAGATGCGGGTTGTCTCAATGGACGAGTGTCCCAGGGTGTCGGCCAGCTTCACTACATCGTGGCAAATCTGGTAAAAGACTCTGGCAAACAGGTGACGGAGATTGTGAGGGAACACCTTACTGTCATCCACACCGGCGGCTCTGCACAGCGCCTTCATTTCCGCCCATATCTGTTTTCTGGAAAGCGGCTTACCGCCTCTGGTGAGAAAGATCTCATCGGAGGCGATCTTATTTTTTCCGGCGTATTTGCTCAGCTTCCGACACAGCTTACCGGGCAGCAAAATGGTACGGATCTTTCCCTTGAGGGCGATCTGAGCTTTACCGTTCTGTACGGCCTGAACGGTGATATAGCGCAGCTCGGATACACGGATTCCAGTGGCGCATATCGTTTCCATCAAAAGGACCAGCCGCTCTTTCCCCGCTGCTGCTGCGGCGTCCAGGAGCCGGTGATATTCCTGCTTGCTCAGTTCACGCCTGTCCTCCCGGAAAAGCTGACGCTGGACCCGCAGATGCTTGACACGGCATGACTCCAGACCGGAGAAAGACAGGAAACGGTCCAAAGCTGTCAGCTTGGCATTGATGGTGGAGGGGGAATAGCATTGAGCCAGCAGATGCTCCTTCCACTGGGCGACGGTGCCTTTGGAGATAGGCCTGTGGTCCGCCCATGCAGAGAACTGCCTGATGTCCCGCAGGTATTTTTCCATCGTTGCACAACTTCGCTCTTCCTCCAGCAGATACTGCTGGAAGGCATGCATTTGATCAGCTGTTATCATGATGTGTCCTCCTTTTAATCACAAAGCTCGTGTGGTATGTGCAGTATTAGTGTGTCAAGTATGACGGCGGATATGCCGGGGCGCGGGACGGTGCGGTGACTGTTCGGAAAGAATATGTAAATTACTTTACCTTCCGGGTTGAGCCTCGTCAATGTACACTTGATTTCACAGCAAAAGAGGGAGACAAGAAATATTTGAGGGGCGGGCTCTGTTCTGGTATAATGAAAATACCGAACGAGCGAAATGCTCTGCCCCGCCGGAGGCCTGTTTTCGGCGGAGAAAGGACGGTGCCGCAATGGCTGTAAAGACACTGTACACAGTAGTTGTCGCTGATGACGAGGACGAGCTCCGGGAAGCGGTATGCACGATGATTCCCTGGGAGGATTATGGGTTTTGCCTGGTGGGGAGTGCCAGCAATGGCCTGGATGCCCTTCAGCTGGTAGAACAGCACGAGCCGGATCTGCTGCTGACGGATATTCGTATGCCCTTTATTTCCGGCATTGAGCTGGCCCGGCAGGTACGAGAGGTGCGACCGGCTACCAATATCGCCTTTTTGAGCGGCTATGATGATTTTGAATACGCCAAACAGGCGATCCAGTACAACATCATCAGCTATATGCTCAAGCCGCTTACCATGGAAGGTTTGGGGGCGGAGCTGCAGACCATCCGAAACAAAATCGACGCCCAGTTTGCCATGTTCCGGCAGGCGGCGCCCAAAATGGCCGGTCCAGACCTGCGGGCAGCCATGCTGATGCCGCTGGTGCTGGACGATTACGCCGATCCGGAAGGGGATCCTCAGGCGGAGGCCTATGCCCGGCAGTGCGGGCTTCTGCGGGACCTGGAGGATAGGCCGTGCTACACAGTCATGGTCTCTATCCTGCTGGATGAGGATGGCGGAAACTGTACCGCGCCGTCTTTCGTGGCGTCGGTGGACCGCCTGGCGGCAAAGTATCTGCGGGGCTCCAGCTTTTTTGCCTCGGGAAAGGTCATTTCGGTGCTGTTGGGAAACCCGTCCGATTTCCAGGAATACCTGCACATCCTGGCCGACGAGATCCCGCAGATGGCTTCCCGTGTTTTGGGCAGGCGGTGCCGCATCGGCGTCAGCCGGGAGGTGCGCAAGCTGAGCGGGCTGCACGAAGCCTACCGGCAGGCCATGGAGGCACTGCGCCAGGGTGACAAGACGGAAGGCGGCGCCCAGTTCATCAGCGACCTTGCTCCGGCTGTAAAGGGAGGAAGCCTGCTGTGCAAACGGGCCCTGGATGCGCTGGATCAGCATTACATGGACGCAGATCTCTCTCTTGTGTCTCTCAGCGGGATGCTGGACGTCAGCCCCAATCATCTCAGCGCCTGCATCAAGAAATATACCGGAGAAACCTTTATCAATATTCTGATCCGCAAACGAATGGAGGCGGCCCGGGAACTGTTGTCATCCTCTTCGCTGAGAGTCCAGGAGATCTCCCAGCGGTGCGGCTATACCGACCAGCACTATTTCAGCTATTGCTTTAAAAAATACTGCGGCGAATCTCCCAACGCCATGCGCCGCAGGCTGGATCAGGAGAAGGCGGGTGAGGTCTCTTGAAGGGCGGCGTATCCCGGACCGGCCTGCGCATCACAACCATTTTAGTGGCTATGGTGGTTGGTGTTGTGTCCATCATCCTGTGCTGCTGCATTGCCCTGTTTCTGAATCGATACCGCATCGCTATGGTGCAGAGTGCGCGCACCACCACCGCCCAATCCGTCTCCCAGGTTTCCAATACGGTGGGGAATTACCTGCGGGATATGGAGCAGGCCATGGAACTGGTGGAGCAATCCATGTCGGAGAGTGCGGATAACCGGGACAGCCTGCTGGCCGCCTTCCTGAATTTCCGCCCAGACGTGGTGGCTGTTACCAGCTACTCTGCCGAGGGAGAGCTGCTGGACTGCTGGTCGCTTGGCAGAGAGCCCCGGGAGACGATCTTTCAGAATCTCTCCTTTAATTTGGAGAAAGCCCGGGCAGCAGATGGGCCTTACATGACGGCTCCCCATGTGGAGAGCATTTTTGAGCGCTATTACCCCTGGGTGGTCACCATGACGGCGCCGCTGGAGGAGGGGGGAGAGGCGGCCTGGGTGTCCCTGGACCTGAGCTTTTCCAGCATCTCCAGTTATATTAATAATGTAAGCATTGGCCAGCGGGGCTACTGCTTTCTGATGGACCGGGAAGGCAACATTGTTTATCACCCCCAGCAGCAGCTGCTGTATGCTGGCTTGCGGTCGGAGCACACTGCGGAGCTGGCCGCTCTGGAAGACGGGGCCTACGATGACGACACGGTGATTTACAGCATCACCAGCGTGGCGGACAGCGACTGGCGGGTAGTGGGTGTCAGCTATGTGGACGAGCTGGTCAACCGCAATGTCAGTGAAATGATCCGCCTGTCCATGGTGCTGGCGGTGGTGGTGCTGGTGGCGGCTATGCTGACTAGCTGGCTGCTGTCCCGGCTGCTGGGCCGTCCGCTGCGGGGCCTGGCCTCCGCTATGGAGAGCTTTGAGACTGATGCCGATCACTTTACCTACTGGCCGGTAGGGGGTACACGGGAGGTGCAGGAGCTGTCCAACTCCTTTGGCCATATGGTGCTGCGTATCCAGCGGCTCATGTCAACCGTACGGGAGGAGGAGGTCAACCTGCGCAAGACTGAGCTGAAGGCCCTCCAGGCTCAGATCAATCCCCATTTTTTGTACAACACCCTGGATTCCATTGCCTGGATGTGTGAGCAGGGACGCAATGCCGACGCAGTAAAAATGGTCCATGCTCTGGCCCGGCTGTTCCGCATCAGCATCAGCAAGGGCCATGAGCTGATCCCCATCGCCAAGGAGATCGAGCACGCGGAAAGCTATCTGCAGATCCAGAAGTACCGCTATAAAAATCAATTTACCTATGAATTTGATGTGGACCCGGAGTGCCTGAGCTATTACTGCAACAAGATCACCCTGCAGCCCATCATTGAAAACGCCATCAACCACGGCCTGGATTTGTTGGTGGAGGAGGGGCGGATTGATGTTAAGGTATGTCAGGACGGGGGCGACATCGTGTTCTATGTGCAGGATAATGGTGTGGGTATGAGCGACGAGCAGATCCGCACCATTATGCAGCACGGCCCCACAGACCGCACGGGTATCGGCATCAAAAACGTCAACGACCGACTCAAGATCTATTTCGGCAGAAATTACGGCCTGCACATCACCAGTGAGCCGGATGTGGGCACCTGCGTGGAGATCCGGATGCCCAAGATACAGGAGGGAGATTATGAGGCGAAATAAGCGTGCCGCGATTTGGGCGGCGCTGCTCTGCTTCCTGCTGTGCGGCTGCACGGGAAATGCCACCTCCTCCGAGCGGTATGCCGTGACACTGGTGGCCAAGTCCACCGAGACGGAGTTCTGGCTTTCTGTCTTTGCCGGAGCGGAGGCAGCAGCTACGGAATATAACATGGAGCTTACCATCATCGGACCGGAGACGGAGGAGGACTACGAGACCCAGAACCAGATGATCGCAGAGGCGGTGGAAGGAGGGGCGGAAGCCATTGTGTTCTCCGCCATTGACTACGAAAACAATGCCGCCGCCATCGATACCGCCGCTCGGGAGGGTGTGAAGATCGTAGCCATCGACAGCAGCGTGGCCTCCAATCTGGTAAGCACCTACATCGGTACGAATAACTATGCCGCCGGTCAGATGGCCGCTCAGGCCGCCCTGGATCGGGTGGAGGGCCAGCTGAAGGTGGGGCTGGTCAACTATGACATCAGCAGCGCCAACGGTCAGGAGCGGGAGCATGGGGCGGTAGATACCTTTGCTGCCAGCGGCCGAGCCGAGGTGGTAGCCGTGGTGAACACGCTGGCGGAAGCGGAGCATGCCAGGGAGGATACCATTTCACTTCTGAAGGACAACCCTGAGATCAATGTGCTGCTGGCGTTCAACGAACCCACCAGCGTGGGAGCGGCGTATGCCGTGGAGGACCTGGGCCGCTCGGAGAGCGTGTTCCTCGTGGGATTTGACTCCAATGTCATCACCGTGGACGGCCTGCAGGAGGGATCCGTGGACGCTCTGGTGGTGCAGAACCCCTATGCCATGGGGTATCTGGGCGTGGAGAGCGCCTATAAGCTGCTGGCCGGTCAGAACGATGGAATGGAGCGGACAGTGGACACTTCCACCCAGATCGTGGACCGGAGCAACCTGTTTACCATGGACAGTCAAAAGGCCCTGTTTGCTTTTGAACAACGCCCGGATTGAGCAGATTGTACAGAAAATAGGGGGCATTTTTTGATGAATTGTTCTAGTTAATAAAAAATTGCCCTTCTTTCGGTGAATTTTCACCTTGTTTTTCCAGTTGCTTTCTTTTACAATGAGGCTGTGTGAGGCGGGATACGATAAAAGCCCGGCTCAAAATCTAAGGAAAAAGGAGAACCGCTATGAAGAAGAAGGCACTTGCATTAGCTCTGTCCGCCGCGATGGTGTTCGGGCTGGCCGCATGCTCCAGCGGCACCCAGGGCACTCAGGAGAGCACTGACCCCAACGCTCAGCAGAGCGCTGCTGCCGGCAATGAGACCACTGAGGTTGCCAACAAGGATAAGCCCCTGGTGTGGTTCAACCGTCAGCCCTCCAACAGCACCACTGGTGAGCTGGACATGAACGCCCTGTCCTTCAACGATGACACCTACTATGTAGGCTTCGACGCCAACCAGGGCGCCGAGCTGCAGGGCACCATGATCCTGGACTACATCACCGCTCACATTGATGAGATCGACCGCAACGGCGACGGCGTCATCGGCTACGTTCTGGCCATCGGCGACATCGGCCACAACGACTCCATCGCCCGTACCCGCGGCGTCCGCGCTGCTCTGAACACCGCCGTTGAGAAGGACGGCGCCATCGACAGCACTCCCGTGGGCACCAACCTGGACGGCAAGTCCACCTACGTGCAGGACGGCACCCTGGAGATCAACGGCAAGACCTACACCGTCCGTGAGCTGGCCTCTCAGGAGATGAAGAACTCCGCCGGCGCCACCTGGGACGCTGCCACCGCCGGCAACGCCATCGGCACCTGGGCTTCCTCCTTCGGTGATCAGATCGACATCGTGGCCTCCAACAACGACGGCATGGGCATGGCCATGTTCAACGCCTGGTCTCAGGCCAACGGCGTTCCCACCTTCGGCTATGACGCCAACTCCGACGCTGTTGCTGCTATCGCCAACGGCTACGGCGGCACCATCAGCCAGCACGCCGACGTGCAGGCTTACCTGACCCTGCGTGTGCTGCGCAACGCTCTGGACGGCGTGGACATCGACACCGGCATCGGCACCGAGGACGAGGCTGGCAACGTGCTGGGCGACGACGTGTTCTACTATGATGCCGAGACTCGTTCCTACTACGCTCTGAACGTGGCTGTCACCGCTGAGAACTACGAGGAGTTCCTGGACTCCACCGTTCCCTACGCTCCTGTTTCCAACCAGCTGGACGCTGCTGAGCATCCCACCAAGAACGTGTGGCTGAACATCTACAACGCCGCTGATAACTTCCTGAGCGCTACTTATCAGCCCCTGCTGCAGAAGTACGACGATCTGCTGAACCTGAATGTTGAGTACATCGGCGGCGACGGCCAGACCGAGTCCAACATCACCAACCGCCTGGGCAACCCCAGCGCCTATGACGCTTTCGCCATCAACATGGTGAAGACCGACAACGCCGCTTCCTACACCGGCATCCTGAGCCAGTAATGGAGCGAGGCCTCTGTGAGGCCTGCTGAGAAATAACGGTATGCTATTAGGGAGAAGGAATTCTCCGTTGAGGAGGAGGAATTCTCTGATCGGGAGAAGGAATTCTCCCTAATAGCATTTATAATGAAAAATCCGGCAGAATCAGATTTTCGCTGAAACTGCTAATATGCATTAACGGGAGTAACGAGAATGGCAGACGCGAAAAATGATATTGTCCTGTCAATCCGCGGCATGAGCAAGTCCTTTGGCCGGAACCGGGTGCTGGACCACATCAATCTGGATGTGAAGCGGGGCACGGTCATGGGGCTGATGGGCGAAAATGGTGCCGGTAAGTCGACGATGATGAAGTGCCTGTTCGGCACTTACCAGAAGGACGAGGGGAAGATCTACTTAAACGGCAAGGAGATCAGCTTTTCCGGGCCCAAGGATGCCCTGGAAAACGGAATCGCCATGGTGCACCAGGAGCTGAACCAGTGCCTGGAGCGCAACGTGATCGACAACCTGTTCCTGGGTCGCTTTCCCACCAATTCCGTGGGCGTTGTTGACGAAGGCAGGATGAAGAAGAAAGCTTCGGAACTGTTCCGCAAGCTGGGCATGACGGTGAACCTGACCCAGCCCATGCGGAATATGTCCGTTTCCCAACGGCAGATGTGTGAGATCGCCAAAGCGATTTCCTACAATTCTCAGGTAATCGTTCTGGACGAGCCCACTTCCTCTCTGACGGTGCAGGAAGTGGATAAGCTCTTTGAAATGATGCGGATGCTGAAAGAGCAAGGCATCGCGCTCATTTACATCTCTCATAAGATGGACGAGATCTTTGAGATCTGCGACGAGATATCGGTGCTTCGGGACGGCAATCTGGTGATGACCAAGCCCTCCAAGGAGACCAACATGAACGAGCTGATCACCGCCATGGTTGGCCGTTCTCTGGAGAGTCGGTTCCCTCCGGTAGACAATACCCCCGGGGAGCCTATTCTGTCTGTTCAGCACCTTTCCACCAAATATGCGCCTCACCTGCAGGACATTACCTTCGACGTAAAAGAGGGTGAGATCTTCGGCCTGTACGGCCTGGTGGGCGCCGGCCGTACCGAATTGCTGGAGACGATCTTCGGCGTACGTACCAGAGCGGCGGGCCGTGTCTATTTCAAAAACCGATTGATGAACTTCTCCAACGCCAAGGAAGCCATCGAGCACGGTTTTGCCATGATCACCGAGGAGCGCAAGGCCAACGGCCTGTTCCTCAAGTGTGACCTGACCTTTAATACCACCATCGCCAATCTGGGACAGTACAAGGCTGGTCCGGCCCTTTCCACGCCCAAGATGGTAAAGGCCACCAACAAGGAGATCAAGATCATGCACACCAAGTGCATGGGCCCAGACGATATGATCACCAGCCTTTCCGGTGGCAACCAGCAGAAGGTCATCTTCGGCAAGTGGCTGGAGCGTGAGCCTCAGGTCTTCATGATGGACGAACCCACCCGCGGCATCGACGTGGGCGCCAAGTATGAGATCTATGAGCTGATCATTCAGATGGCAAAGCAGGGTAAGACGATCATCGTCGTCTCCTCCGAGATGCCTGAGATTCTGGGTATCACCAACCGCATCGGCGTCATGTCCAACGGACATCTCTCCGGCATCGTGAACACCAAAGAGACCAATCAGGAAGAGCTTTTGCGGCTTAGCGCAAAATACCTGTAGTAGGAGAAAACGCTTATGGTAGCAGATAATACGAAAATTCTTACGGCTGAGCAGGAAGCGAAGCTTCTCCAGCCCATCGATGAATATGTCGGTGCCATCCAGGCCAAGATCAATGCGCTGCGGATGGACGGTACCGACAAGGTCATCGAGATCCAGAGCGCCATTGACGGCCTGAAGCGGGACCGCATTTACACCCAGCAGGAGAAAGAGGCCCGGATTGTTGAACTCAGAAAAGAGCTGGAAAAGGCCAAGGCGGTGGAGTCCAAGAACAAGGACGAGGTTGCCAAGCTGATTTCCGACGCTGAGAGCTATCTGAAGGCACACTACGACACCGACTATTATCAGGCGGTGGCGGCCAGCTGCAGGGAAGAGAAGGTCCTTGCCGAGCAGAACTACCGCGCGTCGGTGGAGCAGCTCACCAAGGAGCATCAGGAGACGGTGTCCAAGCTGAGCGATCAGCATGAGATCAAGGACGAGAAGTACGTCCACAAGAACCGTCTGTTTGACGCCAAGATGAAGCGGGCCAAGGATCTGCAGGACGTGAAGGACCGGCGTCACGCCGCATTTGATCACAAGTACCACCTCATCGACCTGCTGCGGATGTCCAAGTTCACCTTCGGTGAGTCTATGGCCCAGAAGTGGGAGAACTACAAGTACACCTTCAACCGCCGGGACTTCCTGCTGAAGAACGGCCTGTACATCGCCATCATCATCATCTTCATCGCCCTTTGTATCATCACCCCCGTCGTGAAGGGCATGCCGCTGCTGACGGTGAACAACGTGCTGAACATCCTGCAGCAGGCTTCCCCCAGAATGTTCCTGGCTCTGGGCGTGGCAGGCTTGATCCTGCTGGCCGGTACCGACCTGTCCATCGGACGTATGGTGGGCATGGGCATGACGGCGGCCACCATTATCATGCACCAGGGTATCAATACCGGCTCCGTGTTCGGCCATGTCTTTGACTTTACTGGCGTGCCGGTCATCGGACGGGTATTCCTGGCTTTGGTGGTGTGCATCGTGCTGTGCACCATCTTCACCACCATCGCCGGCTTCTTCACCGCCAAGTTCAAGATGCATCCCTTCATCTCCACCATGGCCAACATGCTGGTGATCTTCGGTCTGGTGACCTACTCCACCAAGGGCGTCTCCTTCGGTGCTATCGACTCTACCATTCCCAACATGATTATCCCCCGGATCAACAATTTCCCCACCATCATCCTGTGGGCTGTGGCGGCGGTAGTCGTTGTTTGGTTCATCTGGAACAAGACCACCTTTGGTAAGAACCTGTACGCCGTGGGCGGCAACCCCGAAGCGGCTTCCGTCTCCGGTATCTCCGTGTTCTGGGTCACTGTGGGCGCCTTCGTCATGGCCGGTGTCCTGTATGGCTTCGGCTCCTGGCTGGAGTGCCTGCGTATGTTCGGCTCCGGTTCCGCCGCTTATGGCCAGGGCTGGGAGATGGACGCCATCGCGGCCTGCGTGGTGGGCGGCATTTCCTTCACCGGCGGCATTGGTAAGATCTCCGGCGTGGTAGTGGGCGTGTTTATCTTCACCGCCCTGACCTACTCCCTGACCACTCTGGGTATCGACACCAATCTGCAGTTCGTGTTCTCCGGCATCATCATTCTGGTTGCCGTTATGCTGGACTGCCTGAAGTACGTGCAGAAGAAGTAAGCCTTACTTTTTTGAAGCGGGAAGCCGCTGCAAGGCAAATGCGGAAAACCCGCCTGCTTTGCAGCGGCTTTATTGACGAATAAAGGAAATCGGTGTATGCTTTGCATTGAAAATGGCATCCCGGCCCGCCGGGATGAGAAGGAGAGAGGATGACCATGCAAAAACTGGGCGCTGTGCGCCGCGCTTTGGCGGCCGGCGAGCTGGACGGGGCGATGACCCGCCTGCTGTATGGAGACCTGACCGACGCCCGGCGTCGGGTATCGGAATTGCTGGACGGCTTCCAGCATACGTTTGGAGCAGGAGAGGACACCCTGGTGGCCCTCTGTTCTGCGCCTGGCCGCACAGAGATCGGCGGCAACCATACCGACCACCAGCACGGCAGAGTGCTGGCCGGTGCGGTGGATCTGGACTTCCTGGCCTGTGCCGCTCCCAACGGCACCAATACCATCCGTTTCCAGTCCCAGGGCTGGCCTATGGTAGAGGTGGCGCTGAACACGCTGGAGCCCGTGGAAGGGGAGAAGGAGAGCACCGCCGCTTTGGTGCGGGGCATGGCGGCCCAGGCTGCCAAACGTGGCTATCCTGTTTCCGGTTTTGATGTGTTTGCTGCGTCTGAGGTGCTGCCCGGCTCCGGCCTGTCCTCCTCCGCGGCGTGCGAGGTGCTGCTGGGTGTTATCGAGAACCATCTCTTCTGCTCCGACGAGCTGGACCCGGTGACCATTGCCCAGATGGGCCAGCAGGCGGAGAACGTGTTCTTCGGCAAGCCCAGCGGCCTGATGGACCAGACCGCCTCCTCCGTAGGCGGCGCGGTGGCCATCGACTTTGCCGATCCTGCCGCCCCTGTGGTGCGGTCGGTGGCGGTGGACCTGGACAGCCTGGGTTACGCCCTGTGCATCATCGACTCGGGTGCCAGCCATGCCGACCTGACCGATGAATATGCTGCTGTGCCCAAGGAGATGGGTGCGGTAGCCGCCTATTTCGGCAAGAGCGTGCTGCGGGAGGTGGCGGAGGCCGATGTGCTGAAGGATCTGCCCCGGCTGCGGCAGGCGGTGGGTGACCGGGCGGTGCTCCGGGCGCTCCACTTCTACGCCGACGACAAGCGGGTGGAGCAGCAGGCTGATGCCCTGGCTCAGGGTGATTTTGACGCCTTCCTGGCTCTGGTGAATCAGTCCGGCCGCTCTTCCTGGGAGCTGCTTCAGGATATCACTCCCGCCGGCGCGGTGAAGGAGCAGGCCATGGCGGTGGCTCTGGCCATTGCAGAGCGGAGCCTGAAGGGCAGAGGCGCCTGCCGGGTCCACGGCGGCGGCTTTGCCGGCACCATCCAGGCTTTTGTTCCTCTGGATCAGCTGGAGGAGTTCCGGACCCAGGTGGAGAGCGCCCTGGGCGAGGGCAGCTGCCACGTGCTGCGTATCCGGCCGGTGGGCGGTACTGTCCTCTGGTCCTGAATGATTTGATTGCTGTGCTGTGAAAGGAGCGTATCTGAAATGGCGATTTTGGTATTGGGCGGAGCTGGCTATATCGGCTCCCATACGGTATATGAACTGATCGACGCCGGCCGCGAGGTCGTAGTGGCCGACAATCTGCAGACCGGCTTCAGGGCTGCGGTCCACCCCAAGGCCAAGTTCTATCAGCTGGACATCCGGGACCGTGGGGCTCTGGACACCCTGTTCCAGGCGGAAAAGATCGACGGCGTGATCCATTTTGCCGCCTCCTCCCAGGTGGGAGAGTCCATGTCCGATCCTCTGAAGTACTATGATAACAACCTCTACGGCACCATGGTGCTCCTCCAGTCCATGGTGGCCCACGGCGTAGACAAGATCGTCTTCTCCTCCACCGCCGCCACCTACGGCGAGCCGGAGCAGGTGCCCATTCTGGAGGATGACAAGACCATCCCCACCAACTGCTACGGCCAGACCAAGCTGGCGATGGAGCACATGATGGGCTGGGTGTCCCGCGCCCACGGCCTGAAATATGTGGCTCTGCGGTACTTCAATGCCTGCGGCGCCCACATCTCCGGAAAAATCGGTGAGGCCCACGATCCTGAGACCCACCTGATCCCCATCATCCTCCAGGTGCCCAACGGCCAGCGCGAGGCGGTGAGTGTGTTCGGCGACGACTATCCCACCAAGGACGGCACCTGCATCCGGGACTACATCCACGTTACCGATCTGGCCCAGGCTCACATCCTGGCTCTGGACTACCTGATGAACGGCGGGGAGAACAACGTGTTCAACCTGGGCAACGGCGTAGGCTTTACGGTGCAGGAGGTCATCGACGTGGCCCGCTCCGTTACCGGCCATCCCATCCCCGCGCAGATCGCCCCCCGGCGTGCCGGAGATCCCGCCCAGCTGATTGCCTCCTCCGAGAAGGCCATCAAGGTGCTGGGCTGGAAGCCCAAGTACAACGACCTGTCCACCATCGTAGCCACCGCCTGGGCCTGGCATAAAAACCACCCCCATGGCTTTGAGGAGGGCTGAGCATGGAGCGTGACCAGGCCATTGCCAAGCTGCTGTCCTATGCGCTGGATAAAGAGCTGATCCAGCCGTCAGAGGAGCTGTGGGCGGCCAACGTGCTGCTGGACGCCCTGGGTCTGGACGGCTGCTCCCTGCCCGATCCTCTGCCCGCTATGGGGGAGGGGGAGCTGCCCGTTGTGCTGGATGCTCTGCTGGATGATGCGGCGGAGCGAGGCGTGCTGGCGGAGAATACCATCACCTACCGGGATCTGCTGGATACCAAGCTGATGGGTGTCCTTACCCCCCGGCCTGCCCAGGTGATTGAGAAATTCCAGGCTCTGTATCGGGAGGATCCTAAAAAGGCCACTGACTGGTACTACAAATTCAGCCAGGACACCAACTACATCCGCCGGGACCGCATCGCCAAGGACGTGCAGTGGAAGGCGGAGACCGAGTACGGTGAGCTGGATATCACCATCAACCTGTCCAAGCCGGAGAAGGACCCCAAGGCTATCGCGGCGGCCCGCAACCTGCCCGCCTCCGCCTATCCCCGGTGCCAGCTGTGCGCCGAGAACGAGGGCTATGCCGGCCGGGTGAATCACCCCGCTCGTCAGAACCACCGTATCGTTCCCATCACCATCAACGGCTCTCCCTGGTTTTTGCAGTACTCTCCCTATGTGTACTATAACGAGCACTGCATCTGCCTGAACAAGGTCCATACCCCCATGAAGATCGACCGGGCCTGCTTCGGCAAGCTGCTGGACTTCGTGGGCCAGTTCCCCCACTACTTCGTGGGCTCCAACGCCGACCTGCCCATCGTGGGCGGCTCCATCCTGGCCCACGACCACTTCCAGGGCGGCCGGTACACCTTCGCCATGGAGAAGGCTCCCGTGGAGACCGAATTCACTTTCCCCGGCTATGAGGACGTGCGTTCCGGCATCGTCAAGTGGCCCATGTCCGTGGTGCGCCTGACCTGTGCCGATCCTGCCCGGCTGGTGGAGCTGGCCGACAAGATCCTGCTGTCCTGGCGGGGCTACACCGACGAGAGCGCCATGATCCTGGCCGAGACCGACGGGGAGCCCCACAACACCATCACCCCCATTGCCCGGCGGCGGGGGAGCGACTACGAGCTGGACCTGGTGCTGCGCAACAACCTGACTACCCCGGAGCATCCTCTGGGGCTGTATCATCCCCACGCCGAGCTCCATCATATCAAGAAGGAGAACATCGGCCTGATCGAGGTCATGGGTCTGGCGGTGCTGCCCGCCCGGCTGAAAACCGAGCTGGCTGCTGTAGCGGACAAGCTTGTAAAGGGGGAGGACCTGCGTGCCGACCCGCTGACAGAGTCTCACGCCGACTGGGCTGAGGGCTTCAAGGACAAGTACACCATCACCGGGGACAACGCCCTGGATATCGTGTATAAGGAGACCGGCCTAGTCTTTGCCAAGGTGCTGGAGCATGCCGGTGTGTATGCCCGTACCCCGGAGGGCAAGGAGTCCTTCCTCCGCTTCTTAAGGCAGGTGTAAGCCATGGCGGAACTGATGTGGCAGCCCTTTGGACTGACTGCCGACCGGCAGGAGGTGGAGCTCTGGACCCTTAGGGCCGGCCGGTACGCCGCCCAGGTGCTGACCTATGGCGGCATCCTCCGCTCCTTTACCGTTCCCGCCGGCGAGGGAGAACGGGACATCGTGCTGGGATGCGAAACTCTGGCTGAGTATGAGGCTCAGGACAAGTACCTGGGCGCCCTGGTAGGCCGGGTGGCCAACCGGATTGGCGGAGCCTCCTTTGACTTGAACGGAAAGACTTACCCTCTGGCGGCCAACAACGGCCCCAATTGCCTCCATGGAGGGATCCACGGCTTTAATCAGGCGGTGTGGCAGGCCCAGGAGGAGAACGGAGCCCTGGTGCTCAGCCACGTCAGTCCCGATGGGGAGGAGGGCTTTCCCGGCAGACTGCGGGTGCGGGTGACCTACACCCTTACCGCCGACGGGGTGCTTACCCTGGATTACCGGGCGGAGAGTGACGCCGATACCCTCTGCAACCTTACCAACCACAGTTACTTCAACCTGATGGGCCATGCCTGCGGCTCCCTGGAGGGTCAGCGGATCCAGGTTTGGGCGGATGCCATCACCGAGACCGATGAAAACAGCACCCCCACCGGCGTGCTGATTCCGGTAGACGGCACGCCCTTTGACCTGCGGCAGCCGATGGAGTTTCTCCAGGGCCTGGCCATGGAGCACCCCCAGCTGACCCTGGGCAACGGGTACGACCACAACTTTGTCCTGAGCTGCCAGCCCCGCTCTCCCATGCGGCTGGCAGCCCGGGTCACCGGCGGCGGGCTGTGCCTGGAGTGCTGCACCACCCAGCCCGGTTTGCAGCTCTACACCGCAAACTATCTGGACGGCACGCCCGGGAAGGGCGGTGCCTCTTATGGCCCCCGGTCGGCTTTCTGCCTGGAGACCCAGGGGTGGCCGGATGCCGTGCATCACCCGGAGTTTCCCTCCGTGCTGCTGCGTGCCGGAGAGAGCTACCATCACACAACCGCTTATCGGGTGACATCGGTGTAATAAGCGTAGTAGAAAAGGCAGGCGCCTTCGGGCGCCTGCCTTTTTGCTTGTCATTTTTGTTCAGAGAAGAGCCAGGCATCCTTCAGCCAGCCCAACAGCTGGCTATCGACCTGCTCCGGACTGCTGACCACCACATGATGGGTCCAGCGGTTGGGATAGGGCTCCACAGCCACGGCAATGTGGGGATCTTCCACCCGCTCACCCAGCCCGAAGGTGACCAGGAGACAGTGCTCCGGCCAGTCCTTTTTTCGGCGGACCGGAAGGGAGGCGGCGGCAAACAGGTGGCGTCCGTAGAAACTGATCTGGCTTTTCTGCACCTTCACCCGTGCTTCGGGAAAGGCGGCGTCCATGGCCTGATACAGAGTGTCGTAAAGGGTGAACTCCAGGGAATGATCGCCGAAGTAGGTCCCCAGATCGGACAGATAATAGGGAGACGTATCCATATTACCAACACCTTTCCCCGCAGATAGGATGAAAAAAGCCCGCCGCAGGCAGATGGCCTGCGGCGGACTGGTGCCGGTAGTCGGACTCGAACCGACACGATGTCGCCATCAACGGATTTTGAGTCCGTCACGTCTACCAATTCCATCATACCGGCATGTGGTACGAAGGGTATTATACATGAGTTGCCGCGTGTTGGCAAGTGGTCTTTCCAGAGAAATTCAGAAAAATACCGTATCATTTGTTTTCGAGATGTGATATGATATCGTTGACATACCAAATGGGGTCCCACGGAGGGTTTTGTATGATAAAACGATTCAGGCTGCTTCTGGCGGCGGGGCTGCTGCTCCTGCTGACCGGCTGCTTTTCCCAATCGGTGGACGAGCTGTATGCACCGCCTAAGGCGCCGGATGACTATTTAAAGCTGGACGAAAAGATCAATGAGATGCTCAATGCCGGCGGAGAATACGCCGCGCCTCTGACCGGAGAGCTGACCCAGAAGGTGCAGCTTCAGGATCTGGACGGGGACGGTGTGCAGGAGGCTATCGCCTTTTTCCGGGTCAGCTCGGACGAGCGCCAGCTGAAGATCTGCATCTATCGTCAGTCTGCTGAGGACTATGAGCTGGCGGCAATGATCGAGGGCGCCGGTACCGCCATCTATGTGGTGGGGTATCAGGACCTGGACGGCGTGCCGGGGAAGGAGATCATCGTAGGGTGGCAGCAGAGCGATAAGCTGTACTCGCTGGCGGCCTACTCCATCCACAATGACCAGGTTCTGGAGCTGATGCGGACGGAATATACCGACTTCCAGGTATGCGATCTAGATATGGACGGCGTCAATGAAATTGTGGTCATCCATACAGGTACAGCGGAAAGCGGGACCCGGGCAGAGCTGTATGATTACCGGGATGGCATGATGGAGCTGGACTCCTCCGCGCCGCTGTCCCGAAATATCACCGGCCTTTCGGAGAACGGTGTGCGGACCGGCCAGCTTCAGGGCGGCGTGCCGGCGGTATTTGTGGATTCCATCTACTCTGCTAACGGCAGCTACACGACTGGCGACAGCCTGTCCTCTTTTAACAGCACGACGTACAGTGATGATGGACACATCACCGATATTTTTGCCTGGAAAAACGGAAAATTGCAGAATATTACGCTGAATACCAGCACGGGTGAGAGCGATGGGACCATCCGCTGGTATACAGCGGTCTCCGCGAAGGATATCAATCATGATGGGATTTTGGAGCTGCCCGATCCCTATGCCCTGACCGACCCCAGCAGCCTGAGCATCGCGGTCAATTTCTGGGCCATCCGCTGGCTCCAGTACGATATCAACGGAAATGCCGAGCTGGTATTTACCACCTATTACAATGACCGGGACAAGTGGTACTTCATCCTGCCGGAGAGCTGGGAAGGTAAGATCACCGTTTCCCGGAACGATGTAGCCGGAGGCGAACGGGCGGTGATCTTCTCCTACTGGGAGGGAGAGAACTCTGAGCCGGTGCCCTTCCTGGTCATCTATGCCCTCAGCGGCGATAACCGGTTCATGCGTGCCAATATGGCGGGGCGGTTCCGGCTGCTGCCTGACGATACCGACAGCGATACGATTTATGCCGCCCGGCTGCTCCAGTGCGACTGGGACTGCGGCCTGGACGAGGAGGGCGTGAAGGCGAACTTTGCTCTGATCACCAACGAGTGGTCTTACGACTAATAGAAAGCGGGAGGAAGCGGACATGAAAAAGGTGCTCGTGCTGGAGGATGAGGCCAACATCCGCAGCTTTGTGGTCATCAATCTGAAGCGTGCCGGCTACGAAGCCATTGAGGCTGAGACCGGTGAGGAGGCGCTGGCCCAGCTCAAGCGCAATCCGGACATCAAGGTGGCGCTGCTGGATATCATGCTGCCCGATATGGACGGCTTTGAGGTCTGCCGCCGGATTCGGGCGGGGGACAATAAGATCGGTATCATCATGCTCACCGCCCGCACCCAGGAGATGGACAAGGTCACCGGCCTGATGACCGGAGCGGACGACTATGTGACCAAGCCCTTCTCTCCGGCGGAGCTGACCGCCCGGATCGACGCCCTGTACCGCCGTACCGGCGGCGGGGACCCGGTGGATTCCGGCGAGATCAGTCAGCCGCCCTTCCTGCTCAATACCCGCAACCGGACGCTGGAGAAGAACGGACAGCGGGTCAAGCTGACCCAGGTGGAGTACTCCATCATCAAGCTGTTTATGGACAATCCGGGTAAGGCGCTGTCCCGGGAAGAGATCCTGGACTCTGTGTGGGGCCGGGACTACTTCGGTGAGCTGAAGATCGTGGACGTGAATATCCGGCGTCTGCGGATCAAGATCGAGGATGATCCCACCAATCCCACGTTTATCACGACTGTCTGGGGCTACGGGTACAAGTGGGGCTTCTGATTTGACCAAAAATGCGCAAAAAACCCAGGTGGTGAGAGGATAACATATGAAGAAGATCAAAGGCATCCGCGGGATCCGCAAGCGTTGGATGGTGAACTCCATCAGTGTGGTGCTGTTTATCGTCCTGCTGGCGGTGTCGGCCTTTTCCGCCGCCATGGGGAGCTACTATTATTCCACCCTCAGCGAATCACTGACCCAGAAGGCGGAAAACGCGGTGCAGAGCTTCAGCTACTTTCTGTCGGAGGACAGCTATTATGAATACGCCCGTTCTCTGGTGGCGGGGGACCAGTCGGGAGATAAGCTGGAGGTGGAGTTTCTGGACGCCAGCGGCCAGATCCGCTTTTCCAGCTCTGATCTGACCGCCTTCCGTGCACCCAATACGCCGGACATCGCCGAGGCGCTGAGCCAGGGCAAGACCAAGTGCTGGTCCGGCTCCGACCCCAGCACCGGGGAGCACATCATGGCGGCCTCCAGCCCGCTGATCATGAATGGGGAAGTGGTAGGCGCCATGCGCTACGTCACTTCTCTGCGCATCGTGGATAGGCAGATCATTCTCATCGTGGCCATGTCCTTGGGCATTGGGCTGGGGATCCTGGCTATGGTGTACTTTTCCAACCTGTACTTTGTCCGCTCCATTGTGGAGCCGGTAGCCAGCATTACGGAGACCGCCAAGCACATTGCCGCCGGATCCTACGGTGTGCAGATCGAGAAGCGGTTTGATGACGAAATCGGTGATCTCACCGATGCCATCAACGATATGTCGCTGAAAATCAGCCAGAGCGAGAAGATGAAGAACGAGTTCATCTCCTCCGTCTCCCATGAGCTGCGCACCCCTCTTACTGCCATTAACGGCTGGGCAGAGACCATTATGAACGGGGAAGTGCGGGACAGCGGCGATGTAAAAAAGGGCATGGGCATTATTGTGTCCGAAGCCCGGCGTTTGACCAACATGGTGGAAGAGCTGCTGGAATTCTCCCGCATCCAGGACGGCCGGTTTACACTGTCCGTGGAGCCTATGGATATCAAGGCGGAACTGGAGGACGCGGTATACACCTACCGGGAGTTCTTCCGCCGGGAGGGGATCGAACTCAACCACTTCGACTGTGAGGAGGAGTTCCCCCTCATTTCCGGCGATCCGGAGCGGCTGCGGCAGGTGTTCTGCAACGTGCTGGACAATGCCGCCAAGCACGGCGGCTCCGGCAAGCGGATCGACACCGCCATCCGGGGGGAGGGCGACCAGGTGGTCATTACCATCCGGGACTATGGTCCCGGTATCCCCGAGGACGAGTTGCCCCACGTCAAATATAAATTCTATAAGGGTTCCTCCAAGGCCAGAGGCTCCGGCATCGGTCTGGCGGTGTGCGACGAGATCATCGGCCGCCATGAGGGTACCCTGGAGATCGGCAACGCGGAGGGCGGCGGCTGTATCGTCACTATCCGTCTGCCCATCCGTTCTCAGACATAAATAGAACATAAGTTCTAAAAACCAAACCCGCGCCCCTTGCAATCAGGGCGCGGGTTTGGTACAATATACAGGATATATCAGATTCCAACAGCAAGGAGAACAAAAACTGCATGTCGAACGAGACGAAACAAGCCTGCCAGACCCCCTATAAGACCATGATCGGCGGCCAGGCACTCATCGAGGGCATCATGATGCTGGGCCCGGAGAAGAAGGCCGTGGTAGTCCGCAAGCCTGACGGGGAGCTGGAGGAGCAGGTAGAGGAGCGGGTGCTGATCAAGGACAAGCACCCGCTGCTGGGCGTGCCCTTTATCCGGGGCGTGTTCAATTTCTGTTCCTCCATGGCCAACGGGGTGAAGGCACTGATGTACTCCGCATCTTTTATGCCGGAGGACGAGGAGGAGCCGGAGGAGCCCTCCAAATTTGAGCGTTGGCTGGACGAACACTTGGGCAGCGAGAAGGCGGCCTCCGCCCTGGTCACCTTCGCGGTGGTACTGGGTATCCTCTTTTCCGTGGCGCTGTTCATTCTGCTGCCTACGGCCCTGGTGGGGCTGTTTGGACGGGCGGTGCCTCTGGCCATGTGGGTGCGCAACCTGCTGGAGGGCGTGGTGCGCATTGTGATTTTTGTGGGGTATCTGATCTTCTGTTCCCACACCAAGGACATCCACCGGGTGTTCCAGTACCACGGCGCGGAGCACAAGACCATTTTCTGCTATGAGCACGGCCTGCCCCTGACGGTGGAGAATGTGCGTAAACAACCCCGGCATCATCCCCGCTGCGGCACCAGCTTCCTGTTCGTGGTCATCGTAGTGAGCATCCTGCTTTCCAGTGTGGTGTTTACTTACGTATCCGTGACCAATACCTTTGCCCGGATGGGACTGCATCTGCTGCTGCTGCCGCTGATCGTCAGCCTGACCTACGAATTCAACCGCCTGGTGGGTCGGTACGACAACTGGTTTACCCGCCTGATGACGGCTCCCGGCCTGTGGCTCCAGAACTGGACCACCTTTGAGCCGGACGACAGCATGATCGAAGTAGGCATCCGTGCCTTTACACTGGTGCTTCCTCAGGAGGAAGGGAAGGATCAGTGGTAACCCCGCGTGTGTGAGAGAAAGAGAGATTGAAAACAGGAGTGTGGTTTCATGGCGACCACCTACAACAACCTCTACCTGGATACCAGGCAGCGCCTGCGCCAGGCCGGGGTGGAGGGGGCGCAGCTGGAGGCCAGGGAGCTGGTCTGCTGTGCCGCCGGCAAGAGCCGGGAGCAGTTCTACCGGGATATGGCCCTCTATGCCTCCGATCAGGTGGAGGAGAAGCTGAGGGAGCTGGTAGCACGCCGCCTGGCCGGAGAGCCGGTGGCCTACATCATCGGGGAGTGGGAGTTCTACGGCCTGTCCCTGGAAGTGTCATCTGATGTGCTGATCCCCCGCATGGATACGGAGGTGCTGGCTGAGCGGGCCATCCTGCTGGCCCGTGCCGCCGGTGAAGGAGCCCGGGTACTGGACCTGTGCGCCGGCAGCGGCTGCGTGGGCCTGGCAGCGGCCTCCAATGTGCCCGAGTGCCGGGTGGTGCTGGCCGACGTCAGCGAGGCGGCTTTGAAGCTGTGCAAGCAGAATATCCGCCGGTGCGATTTGAACGCCCGGGTGACCTGTGTCCATGCCGACGCTCTGGAGCCGCCTGCCGCCGCTCTGTGGGACTTTGACGTGATCGCCTGCAATCCGCCGTATATCCCCACCGGGGATATAGCCGGACTGGACGTCAGCGTGCGGGACTATGAGCCTCGCTCCGCTCTGGACGGGGGTGCCGACGGACTGGACTTTTACCGTGCCATCGCGGAGCGGTGGGGGAAGGCCCTCCGTCTGGGAGGCTCCCTGGTGTTCGAGGTGGGGATCGGCCAGGCCCCCGATGTGGAACAGATTCTGGCCATGAATGGATTTGAACAGATCCAGACCACCCAGGACACCCAGGGAATCTGGCGGGTGGTAGAGGGCGTCATGAATCACTGACGCCGTTTGAGAGGAGATATACAATATGGCAGATAAAAAGAAATCTGTGGTGGAGAGCGCCGCTCCCGCCTCTGATAAGAAAAAAGCGCTGGAGACCGCCATGGCCCAGATCGAGAAGACCTATGGCAAGGGCTCCATCATGCGCCTGGGCGACAACGCCGATATCGTAGTGGAGGCCATCCCCACCGGCTCTCTGTCTCTGGACCTGGCCCTGGGTATCGGCGGCGTCCCCAAGGGACGTATTATTGAGATCTATGGCCCTGAGTCCTCCGGTAAGACCACCCTGGCTCTCCACATTGTGGCGGAAGCCCAGAAACGGGGCGGCGAGGTGGCCTTCATCGACGCCGAGCATGCCCTGGATCCCTACTATGCACGGGCTCTGGGCGTGGACATCGACTCCATGCTGATCTCTCAGCCCGATACCGGCGAGCAGGGCCTGGAGATCTGTGAGGCGCTGGTCCGCTCCGGTGCCATCGACGTGGTGGTGGTGGACTCGGTAGCGGCGCTGACTCCCCGGGCGGAGATCGAGGGCGACATGGGCGATTCCCATGTGGGTCTGCTGGCCCGCCTCATGAGCCAGGCCCTGCGCAAGCTGGCCGGCTCCATCGCCAAGACCAACTGCGTGGTCATCTTCATCAACCAGCTGCGTGAGAAGGTGGGCGTCATGTACGGCAACCCGGAGGTGACCACCGGCGGCCGTGCCCTGAAGTTCTACGCCTCCGTTCGGATTGACGTGCGGCGTATCGAGTCTCTGAAGAACGGTTCGGAGATCATCGGCAACCGCACCCGGGCCAAGGTGGTGAAGAACAAGGTATCTCCTCCCTTCAAGGAGGCCGAGTTCGATATCATGTACGGCGAAGGCATTTCCAAGGTGGGCGAGATCCTGGATCTGGCCACTAAGCTGGATCTGGTGCAGAAGTCCGGCTCTTGGTTTGCCATGGGTGACACCCGCCTGGGTCAGGGCCGGGATGCTGCCAAGCAGTATCTGAAGGACAACCCGGAGGTGTGCGACAAGCTGGAGGCAGATATCCGCAAGAACTCCTACAAGCTGATGAGCAGCCAGGCCCGTGCCGCCGCCCGCGCCGCCGGCCGCGCGGTGGATATTTCCGCCGAGGACTTCGCGGATGCGGATCAGTAAGCTGGTCCCGTCCCAGCATGTGACAGGCCGGTGGCTTTGTCACATGGAGGACGGTTCCATCCTGCGCATCAGTGAAAATGAAGTGGTGGCCTTCGGCCTGTGCTCTGATCTTGAATTGACGGAAGTGCAGCTGGAGGCGATCAAGAAGGCTGCCGAAGCCGCCGCGGTGCGGGAGAAGGCCATAGACCTCCTCTCCGCCCGGCCCCTTTCCAGGAAGGAACTGGTGGACAAGCTCACTGCCAGACCCCGGAACAAGGAGAAGGAGCCCCTGGCCGACCGGGAGACCGCCGAAGCGGCGGCCGACCGGCTGGAGGAGTTGGGCTATCTCAATGACCAGGCCTATGCTCATACGGTGGCGGAGCATTACGCCGCCAAGGGCTGCGGCCCCAGCCGTATCCGGGAGGAACTCTACCGCCGGGGAGTACCCCGGGACTATTGGGACGAGGCTCTGGAGGGGCTGGAGGCCCCAGACGAAGCCATCGACGCCTTTTTACAGAAGAAACTCCGGGGGGCGGATCTCACCGATCCCAAAAGCTATAAACGCGCCGCCGACGCTCTGGCTCGCCGGGGCTTTCGGTGGGAGGATATCAAAGACGGCCTGCGCCGGTACGGCGGGGCCATGGAGGAGGATTATTGATGGACACCCGCGAAGTACTGCTGACCCGCCGCAGCATCCGCCGCTACAAGAGCGATCCCATCCCCGAATCCGACCTGCGTGAGATCCTGGAGGCCGGGCTGTATGCCCCTTCCGCCATCAACCTGCAGCACTGGTATTTTGTGGCGGTCCAGAACCCGGACACCATGGAAGAGGTGCGGCAGATCATGGGCGGTGTGGTGGAGAAATTCACCCCCGTGCTGAAACAGCGCTTTGCCCGCAATCCCGAGCAGATCGGGATCACCAACAAATTCCTCGCCACCCTGGGGGGCGCACCGGTGTGCGTGCTGGTGTTCATGCTCAAGCCGGACTACCCCGACCGGGACGGCGCCATGCAGTCCGTTTCCGCCGCCATTGAGAATGTGCTGCTGGCGGCCTGGGACAAGGGAATTGGTTCCTGCTGGCTGTCCGCGCCTCAGCGGATGGGGTTCGGACCTGTTTTCCAGGAGCGGTTTGCGCCGGGAAAGGGCGAGTTTGTGGCGGCCATCACACTGGGCTATCCGGATCAGGAGGGCAAGCTGCCTCCCCGCCGGGACGGACGCTATACCATCGTGTAAGGAGAAAGTTACTTGAAGGTTGCATTTATTTCGCTTGGCTGTGCCA
This sequence comes from Flavonifractor sp. HCP28S3_F3, assembly GCF_052065355.1. NCBI lineage: Bacteria > Bacillati > Bacillota > Clostridia > Eubacteriales > Oscillospiraceae > Flavonifractor > Flavonifractor sp. HCP28S3_F3. Next base: position 49,574 of record NZ_JBQHUF010000005.1, on the reverse strand, counting down.
AGAATCTGGTGAATACCGAGCAGATGATGGCTCTGGTAAAGGCTGCCGGTCACACCGTCACCGGCGACCCTGAGGGCGCTGACGTAGCAGTGCTCAATACCTGCGGTTTTATTGACTCTGCCAAGAGCGAGGCCATTCAGAACATCCTGGAGCTGGCTGAGCTGAAGGACCAGGGGAAGCTGGGTAAGCTGCTGGTGACAGGCTGCCTGTCTCAGCGCTACCAGGACGAGCTGACAAAGGAGATGCCCGAGGTTGACGGCGTCATGGGTACCGGCAGTTATACTGATATCGTCTCCGCCGTGGAGGAGGTAGCCGCCGGCGGCCATCCCCGCCGGTTTGGGGATATCAGCCACACCTACGAGGACGGGGAGCGGATGGTGACCACACCGCCCTATACCGCCTATCTGAAGATCGCTGAGGGCTGTGACAACCGCTGTGCCTTCTGCATCATTCCCTACCTCCGGGGCCGCTACCGCAGCCGCACCATGGAGTCTCTGATCGAGGAGGCCCGGGGCCTGGCGGAGAATGGCGTGCAGGAGCTTATCGTCATCGCCCAGGACATCACCCGCTACGGCATCGATCTCTACAAGAAGCCCATGCTGGCTGAGCTGCTGAAAGAGCTGTGCAAGCTGCCCTTCCACTGGATCCGGCTGCACTATCTCTATCCCGACCTGCTCAGCGACGAGCTCATTGACGTTATTGCCCATGAGCATAAGATCGTCAAATATATCGACATCCCCCTCCAGCATATCAACGACCGGATCCTGAAGGCTATGAACCGCCGCTCTACCGGCGGTGAGATCCGGGCCCTGCTGGCCAAGCTCCGGGATCGCATTCCCGGTGTGGTGCTGCGCACCTCCCTGATCTGCGGCTTGCCCGGCGAGGGTGAGGCGGAGTTTGAGGAGCTGTGCGAGTTCCTGCGGGAAGCCAAGCTGGAGCGGCCTGGCATCTTCCAGTTTTCACCCGAGGAGGGAACACCTGCCGCCGTTATGCCCGATCAGGTGCCCGGAGAGGTGGCCCAGCGCCGTGTAGAGCTGCTGGTGGAGCTGCAGAGCCGGGTGATGGACGAGTGGAACGAGGCACGGCTGGGGGAGACCCTGGAGGTTCTCTGTGAAGGCTTTGACCCTGACATGGGTTGCTATGCCGGGCGTTCTTATGCGGACTCCACGGATATTGACAACCATATTTACTTTACGGCTGCGGGCGTGATCCCCGCGGGCACATTTGTTAACGTGCGGATCACCGGTACCCAGGACGGCGACCTGACCGGAGAGATTGAGGAGTGACATACCATGAATACCGCCAATAAGCTAACCATGCTGCGGGTCATTTTGATTCCCGTGTTTCTGGTGGTGCTTTATCTGGACGTTCCTTTCCACATGCTTTACGCGCTGATCATCTTCATCCTGGCCAGCGTCACCGATTTTGTGGACGGCTATATTGCTCGCCACTACAATATGGTCACCGACTTCGGAAAGTTTATGGACCCGCTGGCGGACAAGATGCTGGTAATGGCTGCGCTGGTGTGGTTTGTGGAGTCCGGCCGGTTCCCGGCCTGGGCGCTGCTCATCGTCATTGTGCGGGAGTTTGCGGTTACGGGCCTGCGCCTCATTGCCGTGGAGCGGGGCCGGGTGATCGCCGCGGCCTGGTCGGGGAAGGTAAAGACCGCCTCCACCATGGTGTGTATCTGCCTGATGCTGGTGATCGTCCACCCTGTGCTGGACGGAATCTGCATTTTCCTGATCATCGCCACCACCATCTATTCCGGCGTGGAGTACTTTATCAACAACAAGGACGTCATCGACTGGAGCAAGGTCTGAGTCCTTCTTGACACACCCCGGAGAAGATGATAATATACTAAGACAGTTGAATAGCGCGAAGAACGGAAAGAGTACCCAGCGAGTACCCGCCAGAGAGGGAACGTCACCGGCTGAGAGCGGTCCCAGGGGGTAACTGGAGAACGTGCGTCCGGGAGCGCGGGGGATGTGGAAGCCCTCCGGTTGGCACCGTTACCGGCCATCGAGTGAGAAATGAGAGTGGAACCGCGACCTGATCGCCTCTTATGCGTTTACGCATAAGAGGCGTTTTTGTTTCTGGGAGGTGTTTGTTTGACCCGTCTTGGCGAGACCCTTCGGGCCTACCAGGCCCGCGACCCGGCAGCCCGCAGCCGGCTGGAGATCTTTTTGCTGTATCCCGGCGTGCACGCCGTTATCTATCACCGGATCGCTCATTTTCTGTACTGTCACAAGTTGTTTTTTCTGGCCCGCCTGGTGAGCCAGTGGAGCCGCTGCTGGACGGGGATCGAGATCCACCCCGGCGCCAAGATCGGCCGACGGCTGGTGATCGACCACGGTATGGGCATCGTGATCGGCGAGACGGCGGAGATCGGGGATGACTGCCTGATTTATCACGGCGTCACCCTGGGCGGCACCGGCAAAGATCAGGGTAAGCGCCACCCCACACTGGGAAACAATGTGATGGTGTCGGCGGGAGCCAAGGTCTTGGGACCCTTTAAGGTGGGGGACAATTCCCGCATTGCGGCCAACGCCGTGGTGCTGCAGGAGATCCCGCCGGAGGCCACCGCCGTGGGCGTGCCCGCCCGTGTGGTGCGCATTGCGGGAGAAAAGGTGGACTACACCAGCCAGGTGGATCAGATCCATGTGACCGACCCGGTTCAGAAGGAATTGCAGGCCCTCAGCTCCCGGCTGGAATGGCTGGAAAAGCTGATGGACCAGAGTATGGAAGACCAAAATCAATAAAAGGAGTCAGATTAAGATGAAACTATACAATTCTGCCAGCCATAAGAAGGAAGAGTTTGTGCCCCACACCCCCGGCAAGGTATCCATGTACACCTGCGGCCCCACGGTGTATCACTTTGCCCATATCGGCAACCTGCGCAGCTATATCATGGAGGATGTGCTGGAGAAGTTCCTGCGCTATGACGGCTATGACGTGAACCGGGTGATGAACATCACCGACGTGGGCCACCTGGCCTCCGATGCCGACACCGGCGAGGATAAGATGGTGAAGGGCGCCAAGCGGGAGCACAAGAGCGTGCTGGAGATCGCTCAGTTCTACACCGACGCCTTCTTTGCTGACTGCAAGAAGCTGAACATCAAGTACCCCGACGTGGTGCAGCCCGCCACCGGCATGATTGACTCCTATATCAAGGTCATTACCAAGCTGATGGACACCGGCTACGCCTACTTTGCCGGCGGCAACGTGTATTTTGATACCTCCAAGCTGAAGCAGTACTATGTGTTCAACGACCACGACGAGGCCGACCTGGCGGTGGGCGTCCGGGAAGGCGTAGAGGAGGACCTGAACAAGCGCAACAAGAACGACTTTGTGCTGTGGTTCACCAAGTCCAAGTTTGAAGACCAGGCCCTGAAGTGGGATTCCCCCTGGGGTGTGGGCTATCCTGGCTGGCATATCGAGTGCTCCTGCATCTCCATGAAGTACAATGGGGAGTACCTGGATATCCACTGCGGCGGCATTGACAATGCCTTCCCCCACCACACCAACGAGATCGCTCAGTCTGAGGCATACCTGGGCCACCCCTGGTGCAAATATTGGATGCATGTCCATCACCTGAATACCACCAACGGCAAGATGAGCAAGTCCAAGGGCGAGTTCCTCACCGTCTCCCTGCTGGAGGAGAAGGGGTATGATCCTCTGGTCTACCGCTTCTTCTGCCTCCAGTCCCACTACCGCAAGAGCCTGATCTTCTCTTGGGAGAACCTGGACAACGCCAAAACCGCCTATGAAAAGCTGGTGAGCCGTATCGCCGCCCTGTCCGACGAGCCTGGGGCCGTGGACGAGGAAGCTGCCGCCAAGTACAAGGCTGCCTTCATCGAGGCGGTGGGCAATGACCTGAACACCTCTCTGGGTGTCACCGCCGTGTATGATGTGCTGAAGGCTGACGTGAACGACGCCACCAAGCGGGCCCTCATCGGCAGCTTTGACCAGGTGCTGGGGCTGGACCTGCTGGAGAAGGCCGCCGCGCTCCGGGAGAAGGCGTCCGCTCCCGTGGAGGGTGCTGAGGAGATCGAGGCTCTGATCGCCCAGCGCCTGGAGGCCAAGAAGGCTAAGGACTGGGCCAAGGCCGACGCCATCCGTGACCAGCTCAAGGCCATGGGCGTGGAGATCAAAGACAGCAAGGAAGGTACCACCTGGACTCGGGTGTGATACAGAAAAAAGCACCGGATCAAAAGATCCGGTGCTTTTTGTTGTCATTTTGCCGCCCGATAGATGGCCGCCACATCCTGCATGGCCAGCGGCTTGACCACACCCAGGGTTTTGCCGCCCACCGCCTGGATGCATTTCTCGGCCATCTCTTCCAGCTGAGCGTCAGTGGGGGAGACGCCCAGCTCCGTCAGAGAGGTGGGCATGCCGATAGAGCGGAAGAATTCCTCCATGGCCGCGATGCCGGCCAGGGCGGTCTGGTAGTCGTCACCGGCGGGTGCAACATCCATGACCCGCAGGGCGAACTGGACAAAGCGGTCCAGCCGTTCCCGGCACACATAGCGGGCCCAGCTGCCCCAAACAGCGGTGAGGCCGGCGCCGTGAGCCACGTCGAACATACCGCTGAGCTCATGCTCCATCTTATGAGTAGACCAGTCGCCGCCGTCTGTACCGAAGCCGGTGAGGCCGTTGTGGGACAGACTGCCCGCCCACATGATCTCCGCCCGGGACTCATAGTTGTCGGGATGATCCCGCAGCACCAGGGAATGGTGGAGCACCGTGCGCAGGAGAGCCTCGGCAATGCCATCTGTCAGATCCAGATTGTCGCTGTGATTGAAGTAGCGCTCCATGGTGTGCATCAGGATATCAGCGCAGCCGCAGGCAGTCTGATAGGGGGGCAGGGTCATGGTCAGCTCCGGATCCATCACCGCAAAGACAGGGCGGCTGAGGTCGTTGTTGCAGGAGCGCTTGAGGCCGTGGGTCTCCTCCGTGATGACGGAGGACCAGCTCATTTCACTGCCCGCGGCGGCGATGGTAGGCACCGCGCCGATGGGCAGGCAGGCCGACGGCTTTCGGGCGCCGGTAAAGAAATCCCACACGTCCCCGTCATTGGCCGCGCCATAACCGATGGCCTTGGCAGAGTCAATGACGCTGCCGCCGCCGATGGCCAGGATGAAATCCACGCCCTCTTCCTTGGCCAGGCGGATACCCTCATATACCAGGCTCAGCCGAGGATTGGGGACCACACCCCCAAGAGACACGTAAGAGATCCCGGAACATTCCAAAGAGCGTTCGATCCGGTCCAGCAGGCCGGAGCGCCGTGCGCTGCCGCCGCCGTAGTGGAGCAGGACCTTTTTGCAGCCCTGTCCCTGGATCAGAGAACCCACCTGATCCTCTGCCCCTTTTCCAAAGATCACCTTTGTGGGGGTAAAATAGGTGTACAGACTCATAGCTGTATCCTCCTGTCAGATGTTATTGCGCCAACTCCTCCAGTCCAACCAGAGCAGACTGTGCCAGCAGAGCAGCGGCCAGAGGCAGGGCGGAGTCGTCGGTGCGGAAATGCTCGTTGTGCCAGCAGGGGTTGTCCCGGCCGGGGAAGCCGGAGCCCAACCAGTAGAAGAAGGCGGGGATATGCTGTCCAAAGACGGCAAAATCCTCCGAGCCCATATCGGGCCGAGGCGAGACCACCTTGTCCGGTTCCACCAGAGCCAGGGCGGCCTTTCGGGCCAGAGCGGTGAGCTTTGGGGAATTGATGGTGGCGGGTACGCCGGGGTGGAAAGAGACCTCCGCCGTGCAGCCGTAGGCGGCGGCCACGCCCACTGTCAGTTCTTCCAGGCGCTTGCAGGCTTTCTGGTGGGCCCACTCCTGATGGAAGCGGATGCTCCCCGTCATGGTCAGGGTGTCGGGCACAAAATTGTCTGGCGTGCCAGCGTGAATGGAGAGAACAGAGCACACCACGCTGTCCAGCGGGTCGGTGTCCCGGCTCACCACGGTCTGGAGAGCGTTTACCACCGCGGCCCCTGCCACAATCACATCGGTGCACTTGTGGGGGGAGCCGCCATGGCCGGATTTTCCGTGGAGAGTCAGGGTGAAGTGGCTTTTGCCTGCCATCACCGGCCCCTCCATCACCGCGATGGTGCCGGCGGGAAGCTCCGGCCGGTTGTGCAGGCCAAACAGATACCGGGGCCTCTCGGGCAGCTTGTCCAACAGGCCGTGGTCCAGCATGGCCTGGGCACCCTGGGTGACCTCCTCGGCGGGCTGGAACAGGAAGACCACATTGCCTGCCAGCGTCTCCCGCCGCCCGGCCAGCAGCTTGGCGGCTCCATACAGCCCGGTGGTGTGGAAGTCGTGACCGCAGCCGTGCATGATTCCGCCTACCTGGGATACGACCCCCTCATGGGGGGCCTCCTGCTGGGCAATGGCGTCGATATCGGCCCGGAGAGCCACCGTACCGCCCGGCTTTCCGCCCCGGAGCAGGGCCACCGCTCCGGTATCCATTCCCAGTTCGATCAGCTCCAGACCCAGATCGGTCAGCGCCTGTTTCAGCAGCGCCGTGGTCCGTATTTCCTGAAAGCTCAGCTCCGGACGGCGGTGCAGCTCGTCCTTGAAGCCGCGCAGCTCCTCCGCCATGGCCTCTGCCTGTTTCAGCAGTTCCACGCTTCTCGCATCCTTTCCTGCTTGCGGGGCTATGCCCGTTGTTATATAATAAAAATACTATTCTTTACTATATGGCAAAAGCGGCGGCTTTGCAAGAAAGAAAATGAGGTGAGCACCACGCAGTCCCAAGCAACCAACGACTTCTCAAAGGGCAGTATGGCCCGCAACATCGTCCATATGGCGGTCCCCATGACGGTGGCCCAGCTGATCAATATTCTTTATAATGTAGTAGACCGAATGTATCTGGGCCGCCTGCCGGGCCATCTGGCCCTCACCGGATTGGGCCTCTGCCTGCCCATTATCTCCATTCTCATGGGGTTTGCCAACCTGTGCGGCATGGGCGGCTCACCCCTGTGCTCCATCCACCGGGGCAGGGGAGAGAACGACGAGGCGGAGCGGATCATGGGCAACTCCTTTGCCCTGCTGATCCTCTTCGGACTGAGCCTGACTACACTGTGCCTGATCTTCCGGCGGCCCATTCTGTATTTGTTCGGCGCCAGTGACCTGACCTTTCCCTATGCCAACGATTATCTGACCATCTACATCCTGGGCACGGTTTTTGTAATGATCGGACTGGGGATGAATCCCTTCATCAACGCCCAGGGCTTCAGCAGGATGGGTATGGTAACGGTGACGGTAGGTGCGGTGGTGAACATCGTGCTGGATCCCATTTTCATCTTTGGCCTGGGCATGGGTGTGCGGGGAGCGGCCCTGGCTACGGTGATCTCCCAGGCCTGTTCGGCGGTGTGGGTGCTCAAGTTCCTCACCGGACGGCGTGCTATTTTGAAGCTGCGGTTGTCCGCTATGGTCCTGCACGCCGGACGAGTGCGCCGGATTCTGTCTCTGGGCACGTCGGGCTTTGCCATGTCCATGACCAACAGCCTGGTTCAGGTACTGTGCAACGCCACCCTCCAGGCCTGGGGTGGGGAACTGTATGTGGGCGTGATGACGGTGATCAACTCCATCCGCGAGGTGATCTCCATGCCCATCCAAGGCATCACCAACGGCTGTCAGCCGGTGCTGGGCTACAACTACGGTGCGGGGGAATACCGCCGGGTGCGTCAGGGCATCCGCTTCACCGCCTGCCTGGGAATCGGATACTCTCTGGCGGTGTGGGCACTAGTGATGCTGTTCCCTGAGTTCTTGATCCGCATTTTTAATGACGAAGCGGATCTGATCGCCGCTGGTATCCCGGCTTTCCGTATCTACTTTGCCACTTTCTTCTGCATGTCGTTCCAGTTCATTGGACAGTCGGTGTTTGTGGCCTTGGGCCGCTCCAAGCAGGCGGTATTCTTCTCCCTACTGCGCAAGGCCTTTATTGTGGCCCCACTGACGCTGCTGCTGCCTATGCTGGGCTTGGACGTGAACGGGGTATTCCTGGCGGAGCCCATCTCCAACGTGATCGGCGGCCTGGCCTGCCTGCTCACCATGTATGTGGTGGTGTATCGACGCCTGGAAAAAGCGGAAGCTTAACCTATGCGGAGTGCTCTCCGGAGCGCTCCGCAATTTTTTTACTCCGGGTGAGATTTTTTGACCTGTTGGCGGGTATTCCTAGTGAAAGGCCTTTCACAGACCATCAGGAAGAAAGGGAGTTCCCATGACGGATGAGACATTTGAACAAGCGGCCCGGACCTATGGCGACATGCTCTACCGGGTGGCCTATCACGCGCTGAAGAACCGGGCGGACGCGGAGGACGTGGTCCAGACCGCGCTGCTGAAGCTGTACCAGCAGGAAGCCTGCTTTGAAAGCGAAGAGCATATCAAGCACTGGCTGCTACGGGTGACGGTGAATGAGAGCCGGAAGCTGCTGCGCTCCTTCTGGCGGCGGCGCGCCGTGCCGCTGGAAGAGCGTGACGAGCTGCCTCCGCCGGGAGATACCCGGGGGGACGAGGTTTTTCAGGCGGTGATGGCCCTGGACGCCAAGTACCGTCTGAGCGTGTATCTCTACTATTACGAGGGCTGTTCCGTCAAAGAGGCGGCCGCAGCCATGGGCGTCAAGCCGTCCACCGTCCAGACCTGGCTGCAGCGGGCCCGGGACCGGCTGCGGAAAACACTGTCCGAATCGGAAGAAGAAGGGGAGGGGAACCCATATGTTCGACCTGAACGCGTACCGCGAGCGATGCGCTGAGCTGCATCTCTCCGAGGAAAAATTGCAGGAGGTCATTTCCATGACAGAGCAAGCCAAGAAAAAATCCGCCCGCCGCCCCCTGCGCGTGGGCCTGGTCGCCGCCGCCCTGTGCGCCCTGCTGGTGATCTCGGTCAGCGCCGCCAATCCGGAGGTGCTGGAGGGGATCGTATCCACCATTCGGTCCTCCATCGCCATAGGCGAGTACCGCCAGGATATGACTCTGGATACCGGGGAATATGTCATTGGCCTGAGCTACCCTGAGGTCAGCCTGGAGGAGCGGGAAGGCAGGGTGATTCTGACCATTGACGGCCAGGAGACCGATATTACCGACGAGCTGAATGAGACGGGCAGCTACTTGTGGGAGTATGAGGACGAGGGCGCTTCCGTCCAGGTGAAGGTCACCCTGAATGAGGAAGGCAAGCCTGAGGCTGTCACCAGCATTGTGCCCGCCGGCACTGAAATGGGGGAGAGCGAGGTATCCATGGTCACCGAATCTGTCGTCACAACCACGGAAGAATAAGCCAGACCGGGCGGCCCCGCAGGGCCGCCCGGTTTTTGACTATCTCCTCGTTATGTGGTATAATATAACTACTTATGGGCATTTCCAGAACGGGAGGATCTTCCATGAAACTCATGGTCATTGACGGCAATTCCATTATCAACCGGGCCTTTTACGGAATCCGGCTGCTTACCACCAAGGACGGCCAGCCCACCAACGCCGTCTATGGCTTTGTGAACATCCTGCTCAAGCTGCTGGACGAGGAGAAGCCGGAGGCTCTGTGCGTCACCTTCGACCGCAAGGCCCCTACCTTCCGCCACCTGGCCTACGAGGGCTACAAGGCCCAGCGGAAGGGCATGCCCGACGAGCTGGCTGCCCAGCTACCGGTGCTGAAGAATGTGCTGGAGGCTATGAATATCCCCCGCTACGAGTTGGACGGCTGGGAGGCCGACGACCTGATCGGTACCATCTCCGTGAAGGACACGGCGGCGGGCTGGGACACCGTTATCGTTACCGGTGACAAGGATTCCCTCCAGTTGGTCACCGATACCACTCGGGTGAAGCTGGTGTCCACCCGCATGGGTCAGACCACCACCAAGGAGATGACCCCGGATTCCTTCCGGGAGGTTTATGGATTTGACCCCATCCACATCATCGACCTGAAAGCCCTGATGGGAGATTCCAGCGACAACATCCCCGGCGTCAAGGGCATCGGGGAGAAGACCGCCATGGACCTGATCCAGCGCTACCAGAGCGTAGAGACGATTTATGGAGACCTGGAGCATATAGAGGCCAAGCCCGCCGTGCTGAAGAAGCTGGCGGAGGGTGCGGAGCAGGCCAAGCTGTCCTACGACCTGGCCACCATCCACACCGACGCCCCCATCGCCTTTACTCCCGAGGCCAATGTGCGACAGGAGCCAAATGAAGCCGCTCTGTACGACCTGTTTTTGAAGCTGGAATTTAACAAGTTGATTGACAAGCTGGGTCTGAAGGCCCCCCAGGGTGAGGTGCAGCAGCAGGAGGAGCAGTTTACCGGCACCTGCACCAGCGAGGACGTCACCGAGCGGGCCCGGGCGGAGGAGCTGCTGGCGGTCTGGCGGACAAAGGACAGCGTGGATGTGCTGGCCCTGCCCTCCCTGGACGTGGTAGTAGTGGAGCACTGGGAGACCGAAAGCGACAGCCACGCTGCCATCCTCCGCGCCGACCAGCTGGAGGGGTATAACGACGTTCTGAAGGCTCTCTTTGCCCCTGATATCAAGAAAAATACCCACGATGTAAAGACCCTCCTGTCCCGGCTGCTGGACGAGGGGATCCAGGGAGGCGGCTTCGTCTTTGATACCGCCATCGCCGCCTATCTGCTCTCGCCCACCGACGGCAGCTATGAGCTGGAGACCCTGGGCATGCGATGGTTCAACCACGAGTTTGACAAGGCCAAGGACACCTATCTGGCCAAGGATGCCTTTACCCCTCTGGCCGACCAGGTGGCGGTGCTGGGTGCCTTCCTGTCCCACTGCGCCCTGATTGGGGCGCTGAAGGAGGCTATGGCTCCCCGCCTAACCGAGCTGGGCATGGATAAGCTGTACTATGAGATAGAGCTGCCCCTGTGCCCTGTGCTGGCCGAGATGGAGCACCTGGGTATGCTGGTGGACCGGGGCGCCCTCACCGCCTTTGGAGAGATGCTGGACCAGCGCATCAAGGCCGACGAGTCCCTGATCTACGAGCTGGCGGGAGAGACCTTCAATATCAACTCCACCCAGCAGTTCGGCCACATCCTCTTTGACAAGCTGGGCCTGCCCCCGGTGAAGAAGACCAAGACCGGCTACTCCACCAATGCCGAGGTACTGGAGAAGCTGCGGAACAAGCACCCCATTGTGGAGGCGGTGCTGGACTACCGGCAGCTGGCCAAGCTGAAATCCACCTACGTGGACGGGCTCACCAAGGTCATCGCCCCCGACGGGCGCATCCACACCTCCTTCCAGAACACCGTCACCGCCACCGGACGGCTCAGTTCCACCGAGCCCAACCTGCAGAACATTCCCGTCCGCACCGAGCTGGGGGCTGAGCTGCGGAAGATGTTCGTGGCCCCGGCGGGGAAGATGCTGGTGGATGCCGACTATTCCCAGATCGAACTGCGGCTGCTGGCCCACATCGCGGGCGACGAGCACATGATCGCCGCCTTCCGCTCCGGGGAGGACATCCACACCGTCACTGCCTCCCAGGTGTTCGGGGTGGCGCCTGAGGATGTAACCCACGAGATGCGCCGCCGGGCCAAGGCGGTGAACTTCGGCATCGTCTATGGCATCTCCGACTTCTCCCTGTCCCAGGATATCGGGGTTACCCGGTCTGAGGCCAAGGAGTATATGGAGAAGTATTTTGAAAAGTACTCCGGCGTCCACGCCTATATGACCCGGGTGGTGGAGCAGGCTAAGGCCGACGGCTATGTGTCCACCATCTTCGGCCGCCGCCGCTGGCTGCCTGAGCTGAAGTCCTCCAACTTCAATATGCGCTCCTTCGGGGAGCGGGTGGCCCTGAATATGCCCATCCAGGGCACCGCTGCCGACATCATCAAACTGGCTATGATCCGGGTGCGGGACAAGCTGGCGGAGGAAGGCCTGGCGGCCAAGCTGGTGCTCCAGGTCCACGATGAGCTGATCGTGGAGTGCCCCGAGGAGGAGACCGACCGGGTGAAGGAACTGCTGGAGACCGAGATGGAACGGGTCGTGGAGCTGGCCCTGCCCCTGATTGCCGAGGCCCATGCGGGCCGCAGCTGGGCGGAGGCCAAGGGCTGAAAGGAGCATGTTATGGAGCTGTGTCCCATCACAGGAAAGGCCCTAGAGGATTGGTACGTCCGGGAGTTGAGCGAGGCGTTTCCCCCCAACGAGCGCAAGCCCCTGCCCGATATCCGGGCTCTGATGGCCGCCGGGCGGTACGAGGTGTGGGGCCTTTTCGAGGGGGACACGCTGCTGGGCTATGCCACCTTGTGGATGGAGCCCACAGATAAAAGCTGCATCCTGCTGGATTACCTGGGGGTCACCGCCGCCCGGCGGAACGGCGGCCTGGGTGGTCGGATTGTCCGGATGCTGGCGGAGCAGCTGGAAGGCAAGTCCCTGTTGCTCATTGAGGCCGAGCGCCCGGTGGAAGGGGACGACCCGGCGGAAAATGCGATCCGGCAGCGCCGCCTGGCCTTTTATGAGCGGTGCGGCTTTGTGCCAGCCTACGATATGGCCACCTGCGGCATGCGCTTTACCACCTTTCTGCCATACCTGCCTCAGGACCTGACCCCTGTTATGGCCCTCCACAGAGCTATTTACGGCCCTGAGCGCACCGATGTGAAGGTGCCCCTGGGACCGGATGAAGCGCCGCCCGGGCCGCCTGCCTGGATGAAAGAAGGAGAATGACCCACATGAATTATAAATTGGTTCCCATGGATAAATCCCACCTGAGCCAGGTGGAGGCCATCGAGCGGGCGTGCTTTTCCCACCCCTGGTCGGCGACTCTGCTGGAGCAGGAGCTGTATAACGATATGATCTCCCTGGTGGTAGCCGAGGGGGAGGACGGCACTGTGCTGGGCTACGGTGAGGTGCGGGCCATTTTGGACGAGGGCACCCTGGAAAAGATCGCCGTGGCGCCTCAGTTCCGCCGCCAGGGCGTGGCGGAGGAGATCCTGAAGTCCTATCTTCGGTTGGGGCAGGCCCACCTGGCTTTCCTCACGCTGGAGGTTCGGGAGAGCAACACCCCTGCCATCCGCCTGTATGAGAAGCTGGGTTTTCGGGAGGTAGGTCGCCGGAAGAACTACTACCGGGAGGAACATGAGGACGCCTTGCTGATGACCGTGGAGTTTGAGCACCATGACTGAGCTGCGTCTTTTGACCACGGAGCAGCTCCGCCGGGTATATCACACCTATATTAAGCGTGACTTTCCCCGCAGCGAGCGGCGGCCCCTGTCTTCCATTGAGAGCCTGTGCCAGACGGGCCGCTATGATACTTGGGGCGCTTATGAGGAAGATGAACTGCTGGCCTATGCCTTTGTGTGGCGGACGGAGGAGGGGCGCTGTGCCCTGCTGGACTACCTGGCGGTATACCCGGAGAGCCGGGGGCAGGGGAGAGGGGCCCAGGTGCTGGAATTGCTGAAAGACAAATACGGGCCGGACTGCCCGCTGCTGGTGGAGGCGGAGGCTCCGGCAGAAGGCATTCCGCCAGATGCGGACCGACAGCGCAGGCGGCGCCTGGCCTTCTATCAGCGAGCCGGTTTTCGCCTGCTGGATTACCAGACGTTGATCTTTGGGGTGCGCTATGCCATGATGGTATGGCCGGCATCCTGTACACTGGAGCCGGAGACCCTCCAGGCAGCTCACCGGGGGCTTTACAAAAGCCATATGCCCCCGTTTCTCTTTCGCCGGATGATCCATATTCCGGCCCCTGACTGCGGAAAGAAGGAATGAACCATGAACATACTTGCCATTGAATCCTCCTGCGACGAGACGGCGGTGGCCGTGGTAAAGGACGGACGCACCGTTTTGTCCGACGCCATCGCCTCCCAGGCGGACATGCACGCCATCTACGGCGGCGTAGTGCCTGAGATCGCGTCCCGGAAACACATCGAAGCTATCGCCGGCCTGGCGGACCAGGCACTTGCAGAGGCGGGGGTCACCAAGGCCGACATTGACGCTGTGGCGGTGACCTATGCCCCCGGCCTGATCGGAGCCCTGCTGGTGGGGGTTAACTTCGCCAAGTCTGCCGCCTTCGGCCTGAATGTGCCTCTGGTGCCCGTCCACCATGTCCGGGGGCACATCGCCGCCAACTACATCTCCCACCCCGACCTGGAACCGCCCTTTGTCTGCCTGTGCGTCTCGGGAGGCAATACCCTCATTGTAGATGTGAAGGATTATACCGACATGGAGATCCTGGGAGCTACCCGGGATGACGCGGCGGGGGAGTGCTTTGACAAAGTGGCACGGGTGCTGGGTCTGGGCTATCCCGGCGGCGCTCCGGTGGACCGGCTGGCTCAGGGCGGGAACGACAAACGGTACGAACTGCCCCGGGCTCATGTGGCCGATGCGCCTCTGGACATGTCCTTCTCCGGTCTGAAGACTGCCGTACTCAATCTGGCCCACAATGCCGCCCAGAAGGGAGAGCAGCTGGACCTGAAGGATCTGGCGGCGTCCTTCTCCGCAGCTGTCAGCGACTCTCTGGTGCCCCGTGCCATGGAGGCGGCCAGGATGAAAGGCTACGGCAAGCTGGCGGTGGCCGGCGGCGTGGCGGCAAATTCCCGCATTCGTGCCGACCTGGAGCGTGCCTGTGCCGCGGATGGGATCCGTCTCTATCTGCCTCAGCTCTCCCTGTGCGGAGACAACGGAGCCATGATCGGCTGCCAGGGCTATTATGAGTATCTGGCAGGGAACCGGGCCGGTATGGACCTGAACGCGTATGCCAATCGTGATATCAAAAAGGGCTGACGAAAGTCAGCCCTTTTTGATTTGAAGGAGAGAGACAGAAAAGGTGCATTGAGGGCGAAAAAAGGCATTATGTATACGGAGTGGCGGGAGGGGAGGGGGGTGTAGTTTAAGAAAATAGATGTGGAAAACAAAGTGGATAAGTGGACAAATGACTGAAAATAAAGGGGGATAGGCATGTGGAAAAGTGTGTGGACAATGTGAATAACTATCTGTAAAAGCGGTTATGAGGATGTATTATGTTAAGTTGCGGCATAAAATTCCAGATTAAGAGTAGCGGGAAAAATGGGGGAAAAGCGGGGAAAGAGGAAACCATTTTTTATGTGAAGCTTTTTATTGAACTGACCGGGCTAAAATAGAAGTCGCTGAATTTTTGCAGGCTGTCCGCCAAAATCCCTATATTATACGCCCTGTATATGGGGAAGAAAATTTTTAAAAATATTTTGGAAAACCTATTGACAATTCGATCTCTTTTGCGTATAATAACACCTGCGCTCAAGAGAGCGGCCAAGAAATAGCGGGATTGTGTAAGGGTAGCACAGCAGACTCTGACTCTGTATGTGAGGGTTCGAATCCTTCTCCCGCTGCCAGAAAACCGGAAGCATCGCAGGGTGCTTCCGGTTTTTCTTTTTATACGAACAGGGGAGTTGTCTGGAAAGGACGGGTTAAGATGAAATACGATTTTACCTCTGTCATGGATCGCCGGGGCAAAGACGCACTGGCAGTGGACGGGCTGGGAAGCGGACAGGGATTTGCGCCGGCGCCGCCCAAGGAGGGCTTTGATGCCATTCCCATGTGGGTGGCAGATATGAATTTTCCAACTGTGCCTACCGTGACACAGGCCATCATGCGTCGGATCGAACACCCGGCCTTCGGCTATTTCTTTCCCATGGACAATTACTATGATGCCATCATCCGCTGGCATGAGACGTGCAATGGCGTCACCGGTCTGAGTAAGGAACATATCGGCTATGCAAACGGTGTGCTGGGCGGCGTGACCTCCGCCCTCAATGTGCTGTGCTCCAAGGGTGATAATGTGCTGGTTCATTCTCCCACCTATGTAGGCTTCACCAGCAGCCTGACCAACAACGGCTACCATATCGTCCACAGTCCCCTGGTGCTGGATGAGAACAATGTTTGGCGCATGGATTTTGCTGATATGGAGCGGAAGATCACGGAAAACCAGATCCACGCCGCCATTCTCTGCTCTCCCCACAATCCCACCGGCCGGGTGTGGGAGCGTTGGGAGCTAGAGCGATTTATGGAGCTGTGCCGGAAGCATGACGTCTATGTGATCTCTGACGAGATCTGGTCGGATCTGATCCTGGAGGGGTACAAGCATATTCCCACCCAGTCGGTGAGCGAGGACGCCCGCCAGCGCACCGTGGCCATGTATGCGCCCTCCAAGACCTTTAACCTGGCCGGACTGGTGGGCAGCTACCACATCATCTACAACCGCTGGCTGCGGGAGCGGATCGATAAGGAGGCATCCCTGAGCCATTACAATGAGATGAATGTGCTGTCCATGCATGCCCTGATGGGCGCTTACCAGCCGGAGGGCCATGAGTGGGTGGACGAGCTACGGCAGGTACTTACCGGCAACGTGAATTACGCCTGCGATTATATTGCCCGGCACTTTGATGGAGCCAAGGTCGCCAAGCCCCAGGGCACCTACATGCTGTTTGTCGACTGCACCGATTGGTGCGCTGCCCACGGAAAGACCATTCAGGAAGTGCTGAAGGCGGGCTGGGATGTAGGCGTGGCCTGGCAGGACGGCACGAAATTCCATGGGCCCTGCCATATCCGCATGAATCTGGCGCTGCCCCTCTCCCGTGTCCAGGAGGCCTTTGACCGGCTGGACAAATATGTGTTTTCCATCTGAAGCCAGAAAAATGGCCGCCATTCGGCGGCCATTTTTTATTTCCCTCCAAAATGATAAAGATACAGATCCTCCAGATTGGCCGGGACCTGTTTAGCCGAAGCAATAGGCGGAGTGTCGGCAATGAGCCGCATGTAGGTGACTCCATCCTGACGGGATACATTGCTGCAGGGATAACGGGCAGCCAGGTCCTCCTGTTCCCTGGGAGAGACCGGCACAGACCACACCTTTCCCTCCAGCTGCCCCAGCAGCGCCCCGGGGCTGTCCTGCCCGATGATCTCGCCCCGCCGCAGCAGGATGACCTGGTCGGCGGCGCTCTCTACGTCAGAGACGATGTGGGTGGAAAGGAGCACCAGACGGTCCTTGCCCAAGTGGTTGAGCAGTCCCCGGAAACGGATACGCTCCTGGGGATCCAGCCCTGCGGTGGGCTCGTCCAGAATGAGGATCTGGGGATCATTGAGCAGGGCCTGGGCGATGCCTACCCGCTGGCGCTCCCCGCCGGAGAAGCCACCCAGCTTTCGTTTCCGCCGGTCAGACAACCCCACCAGCTCCAGCAGCTCTGAGGTCTTATGCCTGGCCGTGTCCTTGTCCAGGCCCTTCAGCCGGGCGATATAGTGCAGAAAGCTCTCCGCTGTGAAGTTGGGATACACCCCGAAATCCTGAGGCAGATAGCCCAGCAGATCCCGATAGTCCGCCCCCATGGCATGAATGTCCTTTCCGTCCCACAGTACCCGCCCACGGGAGGGGATCAGCAGGTCGGTCATGATGCGCATGAGAGTGGTCTTGCCCGCTCCATTGGGGCCCAGCAGGCCGTATACTCCGCTGCCCAGCTCCAGGTTGATCTCCTTCAGGGCAACGAAGGCGCCGTACAGCTTGCTCACCCGTTCTACCTGTAAAGTCACCATTGATTGCGCTCCTTTCTTTTACGGATGGCCCATCCCGCGCACAGGGCGGTGAGGCACAGGTGCCAGGGTCCCCAGAGCCACCACTCGCCGCCCCAGGGCGGGCTGTAGGAAGCCCAGCCTGTGAGGGCTCTTCCCCGGATCAGCTTGGCGAAAAAGCCGTTGGCCAGGATGTACCAGCCCAGCGGTTCCCCTTTCATATCGGCTGTCAGGGCACTGAATAGCAGCACCACAGCAGTCAGGAGAAAGGCGATAGGCAGGGAACGGAAGGCCTCACACAGCCCGCAGGCGGCCAGAGCCAGGAGCGCTCCACCTGCCGCAGCCAGCAGGGTGTGGCCCAGGTAGGGGGCTGCCCAGCCCGCCGGGAGGGGGAGACCCTGGGACAATGCCAGCCCCCACAGAAGATTTACCCCCGCCAGGACAAGGGAAAAAACTGCCGTCCCCAGGGCGCAGGCCAGCAGGCGGCGGAGGAAGAGCGTTTTCCGTCCCAGCCGGGTGGTGAGCATCAGATCCTCTGTCCGGCAGGCTCTATCGCAGGACATCAGGGAGAGGCATGTGGTGAGCACCAGAGCGGTCACCGCAGCCAGCCCCAGTTTGTCCCAGAATTGGCCCATGAGGTTCCAATAGGCCTCCGGTCCGTAACGCCGCTGAAACAGCGCCAGGACGCCGCTCATAGCCGTAGGGCCAAGGACCAGCAGCCAGGTGAAAGGCGCGGCCCACAGCCGCCGCAGTTCCCGCATCATGTCCTCGCCCTCCTGGTCCATGCCGCCCAGGTCAGGGTCAGCTCTGCTGCCAGCAGACACAGGCAGTACAGAATCGGCTGCCAGAGCAGAGCGCCGTTTTCCCCTAATAGCTGGGCGTCGTAACTCAGGATACTGGACCAGGCGTATCCGCTGAGCCGGTAGAGCCCTTCCAGAATGGCGATAAGCGCCTGAGGCAGAGGAAAACGGGAGAAGAGTGCTACCACCCCTATCCGCAGTGCGGCAGGAAAGGCCAGGCACAAGCCAGCGCCCAGCATGGCGGATACCGGGCGGCGGGCCAGGGCGGAGCAGAGCAGCACCAGCCCTGCGGCGCACAGCCCGCCCAGCAGGGAGAACAGCAGCTCCCAACCCCATAGGGCCAGCGGTCCCGCTGTCTCCCAGAGGGGGATTCTTGAGACGGCCCCCGCGCCGGTGGACGCTGGTATGCCGCCGCAGCGCAGGGCGTGGAGGCAGAAGCCCAGCAGGATGGGGAAGAGAGAGGCAGCCGCCCCATAGCCCAGTCCCAGCGCCAGCTTTGCCCCAAACGTATCCCGCAGGCCGAACCGCCCCACCCGGAGCAGAGGGTCGGTCCGCCCGGACCGCTCCCAGCAGAACAGCCGGGAGAGACCGGCCGCCTGGAGAAAGAGGATAAGCACGGGCACCACACCGGCATTGAAATTGTAGACGTTGGTCCAGAAATCACCCTGCAGGGGGAGAATGCCCCACAGCGCCATGACTACGGAAAGGACAAGCGCCGCATATACCTCCCGGAAGGTAATGAATTTTTTCCATTCAGCAGACAAGATACCCATAGGGACCTCCTTCCTCAGTGTGTGTCCCGGCGGCGCCAGGCCAGCCGGACCAGGGCCAGCTCCGCCGCCAGCACTGCCAGCATGTAGAGCGGAAAGGCCCACAGCGGGGCGCCCACGGTCCGGGGCCAGTCATAGCTGAGCATCCCCACCCAGGACCAGGCGGCGGTGTTCAGCACATCGAGACTTCCCGGCAGCAGGCCATAGTGGACGCAGGCGGGCAGGCCATAGAGCAGCAGGGCGGCCGCCATGACTGAGAGAGGGCGGCGCAGCAGGCAGGAGAGGAGAAGGACCAGACCGGACAGGCAGCAGGCGCCCAGCACCGAGTAACCCATCTGGGCGAGCCAGCCCTCCAGAATGGTGGTGCCCTGGCGCAGTCCCGGACTGCTCATGATAAAGTCGTTCCGCAAAAGCAGGGAGATCCCATGGTCATAGCGGACAGTCATCACCGCCAGGTTTGTCACGCACAGCAGGACGGCGGCTCCTGCGGACAGCAGCAGGGCCAGAAAGACCTTGGTGGAAAAGGTCTCCGCCAATCCCCGGCTGGTGCAGCGCAGGGGCCCCCAGGGCCCCCTGCGCTCTCCGCAGAAGCTGCTGGCCAGGCCGGGAATCAGGGCCACGGGGAGAAGGAGGGGCAGCATGCCAAACTGATAATTTGCCGCGTCCAGCCACAGCCAGTCAACGGGAGCGGCCAGTCCAAGGCTGCTGGAGCAGGCGTCCAAAAGGGTCAGCAGCAGGGCAAACCCCAGCCCCACCCACAGTTCCCGGACGGAGCGGAACTTGTGCCACTCACTGTTCAGTGTCACCATAAACTGTCCTCCGTTCCCGGGGAGGGACAACGCCCAGTCAGGGCTGTGCTCCCCATCAGGCACCCTAGGGCCAGGGGGACCATCCATCCCCACAGGGGCAGGGCGGCTAGCCAGCGCTCCAGACGCAGCCCCACCAGAGGAGTACACAGGCCCATCCACAGGGTCCCGACCATCAGGCCCAGGCCGCTGGTGCGCAACCCCAGGGAGAGCAGCAGCAGAGCGCCTCCCAGCAGGGCGGCGGAGGAGGCTCCGCACAGGGCCAGGGCCAGGGCAGAGGCACCGCTCCGGGCAGCGGTGAGGCACAGGGCCAGCAGGGCAGCCGCTGTGCAGCTGAAGAGCACTGTGAACCGGGCCAGACACATCTGATGGAAGGAGAAGCGGAAGGTGCGCTCCAGCTCCCGCATCCGGGGCTCGTTCCGCCAGAAATAGCGGAAATAGAGCAGGAACAGTGGCAGAGGAGCGGCACAGAAGGTGGCGGTAAAGGGGACAGTCAGATTGCCTGCCAGCAGCCCGGCCAGCAGGGACAGTCCCACAGCCCCCAGAAACAGGCCGGGGCTAAGTTCGGCCAGAGCGGGACCCAACAGTTCAGCCAGCCTTATCCTGGGGGCTTTCCGGGGCAGGGAGGCCCTAAGCCACCGGACCGTTTGCGCTTGTCTATCCATATCCATCCTCCTTTAGCATCTCCGCCATGGCCCGCCGGGCGGCGGTCAGCCGCCAGCGCACGGTGGAGAGGGGGCTGTCCGTCATGGCGGCGATCTCTCTGGGCGTGAAGCCGTGAAAGTAGTGGAGCACCGCCGCCTCCCGCTGGAGGGGCGGCAGCCGCTCCAGCGCCTGCTCCAGCGCGGCCCGGTCCAACACCTGTCCGCTGGAGTCGGGGTCGCTCAGCCGCTCCAACTCCTCCGGCGCGGCGGCCAGCCGGCCCTGGAGCCGGAAGAGGTCCACGCATTTGTGGTGGGCGATGGTGAACAGCCAGCTCTGGAAGTTTTTCCGGACAAAGGACTTCCGGTGGCGGAGCAGGGCCAGAAAGGTCTCCTGGGTCACGTCCTGGGCGTCCTGCTCCCGGCCGGTGGTTCGCAGGGCGTAGGCGTAGATTCGGGGGTACCAGCGGTCTACCAATTCCTCCAGCGCATCCTCGTCGCCGGCAGCCATCCGCCGCAGCAGCGCATCTTCGCTCTGAAACATGACCCATACCCCCTTTCTTCTGGTAGTATAACGGACAAGCAGGCCCAAAAAACAAGTCCCGGGTAAAAAAATACGGCCCGGCGTTTGAAACGCCGGGCCGGTGCTTTTACATTCTGGACTGCCGGAACAGGAAGGTGATTGCGAACCACAGGGCCAGGTACAGGGTGATGGAGGCGCCTGCGGAGGAGCCGATGTGGTAGGAAGTCATCAGTCCCGCGATACCCGCCACCACAGCGGCCAAGATGGAGAACAGATGGAATTGCCGCATGTTCCGGGCCAGGTTGCGCCCGGCGGCGGCGGGGAGGACCAGCAGGGAGTTGATGACCAGCAGACCCACCCAGGTCATGGACACGGTGACCACCACGGCGATGGCAATAGAGAACATCGCCTCCTGCCAGAACACCTTCACACCCCGGCTGTCAGCTAGAGCGGGGTGGATGGAGGAGAGCATCAGGCCGTTGAAAGAGGCCAGCCACAGCAGCACCACCACCAGCAGGATCACTGCCAGCAGGCCGATCTTGGCGGGCTCCACGCTGAGAATGTCACCAATGAGCAGGCTGTTGAATTTGGTAAAGCTGCCTCCGTCCAGGGTGGCGATGAAGATGCCCAGCGCCACCGCGGTGGAGGAGAACACTCCGATCACCGTATCGCTGGCCATGTGGGACTTCCGGCGTACATAGGTGAACAGCAGGGCAAAGACAGCAGCCAGCAGCACCGCCATCCACATGGGGTCGGCAAAACCGCACAGAGTGCCGATGGCGATGCCGGTAAAAGCGGAGTGGCCCAGCGCGTCGGAGAAGAAGCTCATCCGGTTGGTGACCACCATGGTGCTCAGCAGGCCGAACAGGGGAGAAATGACCAGCACCGCCAGCAGAGCGTTTTTCATAAAATACATGGAGCCGGGGGCCGCCCAATCAAAGGGCAGCAGCTCCACCAGGGAATACCACCATTCCACTACTGCCGCCCTCCTTTCCGCAGATCCAGATGAAAGACCTCCTGGAACTCCGGCGAGGCGAGCACCTCGGCAGGGGGGCCGACCTTGAGAATCTGATGCTTGAGCAGCAGCACCTTGTCGGCGTACTGATCCAGAGTGGCAAAGTCGTGGGTGGACAGGAGAATGGACAGGTCATAGCTGGTGCGGATCTCGTCCAGCATGTCCAGCAGCTGTTTTTCTCCGTCGATGTCCACGCCGGAGAGAGGCTCGTCCAGCACCAGAATGTGAGGCAGAGGCTCCAGAGCCAGGGCCAGCAGCACCCGCTGGAGCTCACCGCCGGACAGTGCCCCCATCCGCTTGTCAATGAGAGCGTCCCCGTGGACCCGAGCCAGACAGCCCGCCACCCGCTCTCGCAGCTTTTTGGGGGAGGGGAGGAACACCGGCCACTTGGAGATGGCAGCGGAGAAAAAGTCGAACACGCTTACCGGGTCACCCCGGTCAAAGCTGGGGGACTGGGGTACATAGCCGATCAGGGGGCGGGTCTTGTCGCCTCCGGCCCGCTGGAACTCGATGGTGCCGGTGTGAGGGATCTGCCCCAGAATGGTGCGGAACAGGGAGCTTTTGCCCGCTCCGTTGGGACCAATGAGGGCCACGATCTCCCCGCAGTGCAGGTGGAAGGAGACGTCGTGGAGCACCTCTTCGCTGCCGAAATTGACCCCCAGGTCATTTACTTTCAGGCAGCAGGAACCGGCGCAGCCCGGGCCGGAATCGCCGTGTTTGTGTACGCTCATCCCAAAGCCTCCAGAATAGTATCCATATTTTTCTCCATGGCGTCCACATAGGGCTGGATGCCCGTACCGTCGCCGCTCATGATCATGTCAAGCTGGTATACTTCACAGCCAGTTTCCCGGGAGATCGCCTGGGCGGTGGCGTCTGAGCCGTTGACCTCGGTGAAGATGGCCGGGATATCGTATTCCTCGATAAGCGCCACGATCTCCTTGATCTCGGCGGCGGAAGCCTCGGAGCCCTCTTCCTCTTCAATAGCCTTCAGCAGGGTGAGGCCATTGTCCAGAGCGAAGTACTGGAAGCCGTCATGGAAGGTAATCAGATAGGGGCAGGCCAGTTCCTCCAGCCGGGGATCGTCGCCGGGCAGCAGCGCGATTGCGGCGTTGCCGTTTTCGTTGTACTGCTCCAGATGTGCCCCATCAAGCGCTCCCAGGCCATGGACGATGTTGTTCATCATTACGGCGGCGGATTCCTCGTTCATCCAGATATGAGGGTCATACTCGGTGTCGTGGTCGTGGCCCTCGTGGCCCAGGGCGGGCAGCAGATCGATCCCCTCGGAGCAGTCGATCACCGGCGCGTCGGAGGCGGCCAGGGCGTCGTCCATAAAGTCCTCCAGCCCGGCACCGTTCATTACGATGACGTCGGCACCCTCAATGGCCTTCATATCGCTGACGGTGAGCGTGTAGTCGTGGAGGCAGGAGGTCTGCTGGTTGACCAGCAGGCTGACCTCCACATTGTCCACTCCCTCGGCCACCGCCGTGGTGAACAGGTAGACTGGATAAGTGGTGGCAAGCACATGGAGCTTGCCGTCGTCCTCAGGCTGGGAGGCGGCGGGCGACGAGCAGGCGGAGAGCAGGAGGCCCAGGGTACAGGCCGCCGCGAGCAGTTTTTTCATAGAGATCCCCTTGTCTAATTAAAAATACGATACGCCGGGTAATTCCTACCCGGCGTATCGTATTATAACGCATTTTGGCCGTTCTGTAAAACAATTCTTTACCACCAGCCCAGAAGGAACTGGGCGATGAAGTAGAGAGGCAGGAAACCGGCGGCGTAGCTGGTCAGGTTGGCGCATACGGCGTATCCCACCCGGCGGCGGGGCGTATGCTCCCGCAGCAGCAGGCCGTAGGCGATGGCCTCCGCCAGCAGGATCAGAACCTCCACCGGCACCAGCATCAGGTAGTACAGGTAGTGAGCACCCACAGCCAGGATGGCCGAGCCCAGCAGGATGTGGAGGGCCGCCTGGGTCGCCAGGTTGACGATGAAACATACCACCACGCTCCGTCTGGTGCGGAATCCGAACAGCCACAGCAGGATGCCCTCCACCACAAGCGTAGGGACGAAGGTGGAGAGGAACTGAGTGAGGTAATATCCCACAGTGGAGGTGGACTTGGTGACGGTGTTAGTGGCGTAGTCGTACACCAGCTCGGTATGAAACACCGTTCGGGTGAAAGGCTCCTCCGTGGCCTGAGCCCCATCGGCGGAGGACACCGCAATGCGGAAGGTGTCCGGCAGGCCCACATAGGAAAAGGTGTGGGTCCCGTCCGTCCCCGGCGTCAGATCGCCGAACAGGGGTAGGTTGGTGCCGTGAGCCAGGGCGGGATACCAGCCCTCGTCCTCCCAGCTCCGAAGCCCCTGGATCAGGTCCGGGTCATATTCCTCCAGATCCACATTGCTGTAGTCCCAATCAGCCTGGTGGAGCAGGTCCAGATAGTACACCCCCTCCGGGGCGTTGGTCACCGTGATAGTGACGGACTGTTTGGGTCCCATGTCGGCGGAGGCTGAGCTCCCCAGCAGGAGCAGGCAGAGCAGAAGACAGGGAAGAGTGCGGAGCAGACGCTTCATGGCAGATCCTCCTTCCAGTGCTTTCTGATCTATACACACCTGAGAGGGGGCAATGATTGCGGGAGAGAAAAATTATGCTTCCTCAGACTTGGGCGGGTCCAGCAGACGCTTGTAATAGCTGTCCAGGTTGTAGAGCACGGCGGCCGGATTATGGCCGGTGACCCGGTCCTTGGTGACCAGGGTGGTGGTGAGGCCCTCCGCGTATTTGTAGAACATGCTGTCGTGTCCCACGCACAGACCGACGACGATGTTGAGCTCCGTGCCAAGCCGGTTGAGGTGCTTGGCCTGCAGGATAGGATTGCACATATTCGCCCCGACCTGCTTACATGCTTCATCGATTCCGATTGCGGTCTTGTCTGTCATTCCGGCTTTACAGGCTATGGAATATACCTGGAAGCCGTTTGCCCGAAGGATCCGTGCCAGTGCATGGCTTTCTTTCAACAGACCGACACAGGTAGCGATTCCAATTTTCTGAAAGCCCATGCGGCGGGCAAATTGCATGATTTCCTCCACCCGCGTCCACTTGCAGTAGCCTTCATACTCTACCTGTGCGGCAGTCTGAAGAACCCGCTGGTTCTCCTCCTGCGTGGAGAGAGAAAGCGCCTCGTCCAGTTCGCCGGGCTCGAGTGCCGATGTGGTGCAGAAGGGGGGGAATGTTCCCATTCCGCTGGAGCATGCTTTGCTGCCGCAGTCCGCACAGGACAGTTCATGGGTTTCCATATCCGATATCCTCACTTGGCGTAGTAGTTGATCAGGCAGCCAGCCAGGACGATATCCCGCTCTTCCCGGGTCATACCGGGCAGCTTCAGGGTGACGGCCTTTTCCGTGCCGTTCTGGATCAGGGTAGCGGAGATATCCTCCGCGCCGCTGTCCACGGCGGAGCGGACGCCGGGGATGTACAGCTTGTCGCCGGGCTGGATGTTCCAGTCCTTCACACCCTCGGCGATGAAGGGCAGCATGCCCCAGTTCACCACGTTGGAGCGGTAGCGCTTGGTGGCGTACTCGGCGGCCAGGTTAGCCACACCGCCCAGCACACGCTGGCAGGAGGCGGCTTGCTCACGGGCGGAGCCGTCGCCGGGCTTGAGGGCCATCACCAGGGAGCCCAGGCCGGTATCTTTTCCGTCGTGGCCCATGAGGGCGTCCTTCACTTCAGGGGCCTCGGGATTGGTGCGGCGCAGCTTCTCCACCGCCAGGATCTCCTTGGCGCGGGGGACATACTGGGGATCCTTCCGGCTCAGGGCGAAGTCGGACAGCTTGATGGGGTTGGAGCGGTAGGAAGAGGTCTCACCGGAGGGGATGAGTTCATCGGTGGTGGTGACGGGGTCATAGATAGCGGAGCACACGGTGAGCAGCAGGTTCTCTGGCAGGGCCACCTGCTCCGGCCAGTCGGCGATGTTGGGGCCAAACACCAGCTCCTGGCTGGGATCGGCCTTGCCCACGCCGAAGTACACCCGGGCCTTGTAGGGGGTGGGATCATAGGCGAAGGGCTCCACAGCGGGATCCACGGGGGCGCTGGGCAGCTCGTCGGCCCCGGTGAGCACGCCGCCATTGAGGGCGGTGGCGGCGATGGAGCGGGCGTCCATCAGAGCCACGTAGGATACCTGGCCGTCGGAGGGCTTGGAGCCCTCCCGGTTGGGGAAGTTCCGGGTGGAGTGACGGATGGAGAAAGCCCCGTTGGCGGGCACGTCGCCGGCGCCGAAGCAGGGACCGCAGAAGCAGGAGCGGATAGAGGCGCCGGCGGCCATCAGGGAGGTGATGTAGCCCTTCCGGGTCAGCTCCAGGTTGACGGGCTGGCTGGTGGGGTAGACGGACAGCCAGAACTCGTCGGCGCCGATGGCGTGACCGTCCAGGATCTGAGCCGCCCGGACGATATTCTGGTAGGTGCCGCCGGAGCAGCCGGCGATGACGCCCTGATCCACATGGAACTGGCCGTTCACCACCTTGTCCAGCAGGGAGGCGGGCTTGCTCTTCAGCTTCAGCTGATGCATGGTGTCCTCGTCCACCTGGTGGAGCAGGTCTTCCATGTTCTCCTTAAACTCTTTGATGGTGTAGGCGTTGGAGGGGTGGAAGGGAAGGGCGATCATGGGCCGGATCTTGTCCAGCTCCACTTCGATGATTCCGTCATAGTAGGCGCCGTCGGCGGGAGCCTGAGGCTTGAACTCGCCGCCCCGGCCCAGTACCGCCAGGTGATCCTTCAGGGTGTCGTCGGCGGGCCAGACAGAGGACAGGCAGGTGGTCTCGGTGGTCATCACGTCGATGCCGGAACGGTAATCCATGGAGAGGTTTGCCACGCCGGGGCCGAAGAACTCCATGACGGCGTTCTTCACAATGCCGTCCTTGAAGGTGGAGCGGATGAGCTCCAGTGCCACGTCCTGAGGACCCACGCCGGGGATGGGGGCGCCGGTGAGGTAGATGGCGATGACCTTGGGATAGGAGATGTTATAGGTCTTCTCCAGCAGCTGACGGGCCAGCTCGGGGCCGCCCTCGCCGATGGCCATGGTGCCGTAGGCGCCGTAGCGGGTGTGGGAGTCGGAGCCCAGGATCATCTTGCCCGGGGCGGCATACCGCTCCCGCATGTAGGAATGGATGACGCTCTGGTGGGCGGGGACGAACTCGCCGCCGTACTTCTTGGCGGCGGACAGGCCGAACACGTGGTCATCCTCGTTGATGGTGCCGCCCACGGCGCACAGGGAGTTGTGGCAGTTGGTCAGCACATAGGGCAGCGGGAACTCCTTCATGCCGGAGGCACGGGCGGTCTGGATGATGCCCACATATGTAATGTCATGGGAGGCCATGGCGTCAAATTTGATGGCCAGGCTGTCCATGGAACCGCTGGTGTTGTGGGCTTGCAGGATGGCGTAGGCCATGGTGCCTTTTTTGGCCTCTTCCGGGGCGGGCAGGCCGGCTGCGGGTCCGTCCTGGGCGGGCAGAAAGGCGCCGTTTTTGTAGTATACGCCCTCCGTTGTGATCTTCAGCATGGGTATCCCTCCGTTGTGATTCAAATTACATCTATCATACCAAGATTTTGACATAAGTGCAAGCCGTTTTGCGTGGACTTGCAAATAAGAATGACCAAAAATTTATGTCAACTTTTTTGCCCGGCCGCCTTGACGGTTTGGCGGGAATACGGTAGAATAAATTCATATTTTGCCGAGGAGTTCTGCTATGAAAAAGGCCATTTCCCTGCTTTTAGTGATCGTATTGCTGATCGGAATGGTACCTATTGTGGCCGCCGGGCCTGCTGGTACCCTTTCCGTTTATTTTTATGATGAAACCACCGGACGTTATGGTGAACTGGTGGAGACCGACCGGGTCAATATGACTCTGGACGGTGCGGCCCTCACCCCGGAGGATGTGCCTGCTCTGGTGCAGTATCCGGAAGGGAAGAACGGACGTACTCTGGTGCCGGTGCGGCTCATTGCCGAGGCTCTGGGAGCCACTGTGACCTGGGTGCCTGAGACCCGGCAGGCGATTTTGATGCGGGAGGAGAGCACCATCGTACTCACCCTGGGTTCGGCCACCGCGCTGGTGAATGGCCAGAGCGTGGAACTGCCCGACGGTGTGCCCGCCGGAGTGGTAAAGTGGGATGGGAAGGAGAGCACCATGGTGCCCCTTCGGTTCGTCTCCGAGCAGCTGGGGGCGGAGGTAGCCTGGGACGGCGCCACCTTTACCGCCGTCATCACGTCTCCTACACCGCCCACCCCTACGCCTACCCCGACTCCCACTCCTACGCCTGACCCCACCCCCAGTCCCACCCCGGTGCCTCCCGCCAATGCGGATAAGGGTGTGGTTACCGATATTTCCTTCTCCGCCAGTACCCAGGTGGTGACCATCACCACCGACCATACGCCGGAGTACCGGGTCATCGACCTGGGTGACCGGGTGGTGATCGACGTGCTGGGCGCGTACTGTGCCGAGGCGGTAGAGAATACGGTGACCATTGCCGCCGACAGCGAGACGATCTCGTCAATCCGCTATCTCCAGCATGATGATGATCTGGGCTACAGCTATCCCCATACGCTCCGGGTGGTGCTGGATCTGAAAAGCGGCGCCAGCTATGCGGAAAATGTCAGCGTGACATCGGGTGCCAATGCCATCCGCGCCGTCCTGACGGCGCCGGAGGAGCCGGAGACCCCGGACTATAATCTGAACCCCAACAAGTACACCATCGTGGTGGACCCGGGCCATGACGGTACCACACTGGGCGCGGTGTATCCCGACGCCAGCGGCACCAAGATTTACGAAAAGGATCTGACCCTGGCTATCTCCAATAAGCTGAAGACCGAGCTGGAGAAGGCGGGCTACAACGTAGTGATGACCCGGACGGGGGAGACGGCGGGCGATCTGTATGAGCGCAGTGAACTGGCCAATTCGGTGAATGCCGACCTTTTCGTCAGTATCCACATCAACGCCTCGGGCACTGTACCCACCTTCCAGGGGCTGTACACATATTACTATCCCACCAGTACCAGAAGTAAGAATTTTGCCCAGGCGGTACAGAGCGCAGTGTGCGCGGCCACCGGAGCCATTGACCGGGGCATTGCATCGGCCAACTTTGTGGTACTGCGGGAGACCAACATGGCGGCGGTGCTGGTGGAGTGCGGCTTTATGTCCAACGTAGAGGAGCTGGAGCGGCTCAAGTCGGATGCCTACCAGCAGAAGCTGGCCGAGGGTATCACCCAGGGCATCACGGACTACCTGAATACCGGTGCGATCCAAAAGTAAATAATAATATAAGGGACGCTCCAACAGACGGAGCGTCCCTTGTATTATAGTGTTCAGATCCGGCGCAGACTCTCCCAACAGGCCATGATGAAGCAGTGTGGGAGTAACTTGCTGGCGGTCCGCTGTACCAGGGCGGGCAGGCCGCAGGTGGTGACGGCCAGCACCTGGCTGTCCCGCAGAGCCCGCCGGGCCACCGTCTCCGGCCTGAGGGCGAAGGGGTAGCTGCGGACGGTGCGGCCGTTCTTGGTGTCCTTGGCCACATCCATAAATTCCGTCTTGATCCAGCCGGGACATACCGCCGTCACCTTGATGCCTCTGGGCGCTACCTCCCACCGCAGGGCCCGGCTGTAGTGCAGCAGGAAAGCCTTGGTGGCGGCATAGACGTTGAAGCCGGGCAGAGGCTGGAAGGCGGCGGAGGAGCAGATCTCCAGAATGCGAGCTCCCCGGCTCATATGGGGGATGACGGCGGCGGTGAGGAGTACGGCGGCCCGGCTGTTCAGGTCGATCATGTCTGCCGTCTCCTGGAGGGTCATGTCGGCGTAGGTGCCGAACTTGCCGAAGCCGGCGGAGTTGACCAGCACCCGCACGTCGGCCCCCGTCTCCTTCAGCAGGGCGCGCAGCGTCTCCACGCTCTCCATTTTGGTCAGGTCCAGGGCCAGCGGGCGCATAGGGGTGGCCAGTTCACCGGCCAGCTCCTCCATCCGCTCCCGGCGGCGGGCCACGCCCCAGATCTCGTCCAGTCCGCCCTGTTTGTCCAGCTCACGGATAAAGGAGCGCCCCAGGCCGGAGGATGCGCCGGTGACAATGGCGATCTTCATATGCGATCCTCTCCTTTTCCTTAGTATCCCACAAAATACCCGGCCTTTGCAAGGACGGGCTGAAATTGTTGACGGCAGGGGAGCGGACGGGTACAATATAGACTGTTACCACTGAACGGAAAAGAGGATTTTTCTATGAACCATCCTATGGTATTACTGTATAATCTGAATAATGAAAAGGGCGCGAAGATCCGCCGCATGTGCCTGCCGCTGGGTCTGCGGGCCCGGTTGGTGGAGCCTGCCGAATATGGCCTGACCCTGAACGACTTGGTGGAGGGCAAGACGCCGGAGAGCCCCTGGGCAGGGGAGCCCTTTACTGACGAGGTGCTGCTGTTGGTCAACTGCACCGGCCCTCTGCTGGACCGCTTCCTCCAGGGATTCCGGCGGAACAAGATCCCTCGGGTGGGCCTCAAGGCGGTGCTCACCCCCACCAACGGGACGTGGAACTCCCTACAGCTGCGGGAGGAGCTTGCCCGGGAGCGGGAGGCCATCCGTCGGGGCCAGGCCGCCCACAAGAAGGACCAGGAGGGCTAAAACCGCCGTTTTGGGGCAAACTGGCACCATATCAGAAGCGAGAGGTGCTTGCTGTGGAACGGATCATCTGCCTTGTGATCGGATATATGTTTGGCTGCTTTCTCACCGGGGAGCTGGTAGCACGCCAGCGCACCGGAGAAAGCGCCGCCCGGCTGGGTACCGGCAATCCGGGCATGGCCAACCTGTCCCATGAGCTGGGACTGCGGTGGGGGCTGCTGGTGCTGCTGGGAGATATTTTAAAGACCGCTTTGGCCTGCCTGGCGGCCTGGCTGCTGTTCGGAGCCGCTCTGGGGCGGCTGGCCCTGCTGTGGGCCTGCCTTGGGGCGGTCCTGGGCCACAATTTTCCCTTTTGGCAGCGGTTTCGGGGCGGTAAGGGCGTGGCCGTCACCTGCGCGGGGCTGATCCTCTATTCTCCGCTGTGGGGAACGGCGGCCTGCCTCACCGGCCTGGGCGTGACGGTCATCACCGGCTGGCTGCCTCTGGGAGCGGCGGTTATCCCTACCGTCTTTCTGCCCCTGTCCATCCTCTTCCATAGCTGGGAGGCAGGCGCTTTGACCCTGGCACTAACGGTGCTGATGGTGAGCCGTCACTATCATGGACTGGGTCGGATCCTGCGGGGGGAGGAACCCCGGAAATTCCGGCCCAATCAATCCAAGTAAAGAAAAGAGATGCCTGATGCACGACGAACTGACAAAAAAGGACCTTCAGATGATGAAAGAGGAGCTGGACTACCGTCGGATCCAGCTCCGGCCCAAGCTGCTGGAGGCGGTGAAGGAGGCCCGGGCCTTCGGGGACCTGAGCGAGAACTTTGAGTACAAGGCGGCCAAGCAGGAGAAGAACCGCAACGAGGGCCGTATCCGCTATCTGGAGAACATGATCCGCACCGCCCGGGTGTTCCGGGAGGAGCCGGTGTCTGACGGCGTGAACCTGTACGACAAGGTGACGGTCTATCTGGAGGATGAGGATGACACTGAGACCTACCAGGTGGTGACCACCATGCGGCAGGATGCCCTCCACGGCCTGATCAGCAAGGAGTCCCCGGTAGGCAAAGCCCTGCTGGGCCGCAAGGTGGGGGAGACCGTACATATTCAGGTCAACGACAGCTTCGGCTACGATGCCAAAATCCTCTCCATCGAGAAGGGTGAGGACGACGGCTCCGCGCCTCTGCGGGGCTATTAAAAAAGCGGGAACGGCTGCCGTTCCCGCTAAAAAATATTCTTTAAGGTGAGCTGCTCCGCCTCATAGAGCAGCTGGATCTGGGTGACCAGCCGGGCGTTGGCGGCGGCGTACTCGCCGTACTCCTGACTGTCCAGCAGAGCCAGGGTCTCCCGGAATCCGGCGTAAATGCTGTCGGTGTCGGCGTGGCGAAGGAGGACGTGGAGGTAAACGTCCCGATCTCCCCAGGTGTCCTTAGCCTGGACGGTGAGGTCCCTGGCCTGATCCCACTGCTCTGCCGCCGCCAGCTCGTCGGCCTGTTCCAGCAGGGCGGACAGGGTATCGGTGAAGCCGTGGAGAGAACGGATGTGAAACAGGGTCCCGGTAAAGATGGCCCCCAAAAGGAGCAGCGCGATCCAGAAGCGCTTCACTTGCTCGCCTCCTTCTTTGCCAGATAGACGGTGTTTTCTTCGTCCACCGTCAGCAGAAACACATCCTCCGTCCGCTGGACGTGATGCTGATGCAGCTGCTTTTCCAGCCACTCCTCGTTGAGCCCCCTGCTGTGGAGGGTGCGGGTAATGACCCGGCCGTCGTTGATGATGACCATGGGCAGGCCCGGTTCCTGTGGCCTCAGGCCCATCTGCTGGGCGGTGACCGGCTGCTGGGCGGCGTAGGGGAGGACGGAGATCTGTCCATTGGTCTCCAGAATGGCGTATTTTACGGTGGTCAGATCGGTGATCCCCTTCATCCGCAGTTCCTCCATCAGCTCATCCAGGGTAAAGCGGTTTTTCCGCATTTCACTCTGCCTCAGCTTTCCGTTTTCCACGATGACGCTGGGCCGGCCGCAGAGGACCGCCCGGAACCGGACGCTCTTCATGGTGAGCACCGACAGGGCCATGGTGATGCACAGCAGGGTAAGGATGGGAATGAGGCCAGTGAGCAGGGGAATGCCGAAATCCTGCATTGGCACGGCGGCCAGGTCGGCGATAAGCAGGGCCAGCACCAGCTCAGAGGGCTCCAGTTCTCCTACCTGCCGTTTGCCCATGAGCCGGATACCGGCAATGATGAACGCATACAGAATGATGGTGCGCAGAAAGGCGATGACCATAACAGACCTCCCCAAACGTGGGCTTACTGATTCAGTATGGCCTGGGAGGCCGCCATTATGCGGCTGTGATCGGAAAGAAAGGAGCATTCCTTGAAAAAAAGAAGCAAAACGCTGCTGCTGGCAGGCGGGATTGCGGCCAGCCTGCTGGTGTGGGCCGGTCTGGACTCCCAACTGACTGTGCGGGAATATACGATAGAGAGCGGGAAGGTGGACGGCCCGGTTCGCCTGGCGCTGCTCACCGATCTGCACTGCTGCTACTATGGAGAAGGCCAGCGGGAACTGCTGGACGCGGTGGCAGCCCAGCAGCCTGACCTAGTGGTCCTCAGCGGCGATATTGTGGACGACGAAACCCGCATGCCGGAGGAACGGGCTCTGGCCACCGTGGAAGCGCTGGCGGAGCAGTGGCCGGTCTATTATGTGACCGGCAACCATGAATTCTGGAGCGGCCGGGTGGACGAGATCAAGGCGGAGCTCCGCCAATGCGGCGCAGTGATCCTGGAGGGGGAGTCCGCGCTGGTGACAGCGGCAGGGCAGACCATTCAGATCTGCGGGGTCGATGACCCCAACGTGGGGGAGCGGGCCTGGCAGGCGCAGCTGGAGACTGTCACCGCAGCGCTGGAGGAGGACGTATTTTCCGTCCTGCTCACTCACCGGCCTGAGCGGGTAGAGGACTATACCGGCCGGGGCTTTGATCTGGTGCTGGCGGGCCATGCTCACGGAGGCCAGTGGCGGCTGCCCGGCCTCATCAACGGCCTCATTGCCCCCAACCAGGGGATTTTTCCCCAGTACGCAGGCGGCGAATATGATCTGGAAGGCACTACTCTGATCGTCAGCCGGGGACTGGCCCGGGAGAGCACCCGGGTTCCCCGTTTTTATAATCCGCGGTTGTTGGTCATCATAGAATTGACATAAAAAACAGACGGGGCCGGAACCATGGTGCCGGACCCTTCTGTTTTTGATCCGTTATCCTTTTGTAAGGCACAAAGTCCCGCTCATACCACGGGGCACCTGCACCTGGAAGGTGTGAACTGCGCCGTCGCCGTCATGCGCCGTGTCCACGGTGAGGATGCCCACCTCCTGAGTGGTGTCTTCCGTCTGGAGGGTCAGCCGGGCCAGCTGGACGGGTGCCTGAACCTGGCCGTCGGTGGTGAGGGTCACCGTATAGGTGGCGAAGTCATCCGCATAGTCCGTCAGAGCAAAGGTAAACTGGCTCCGGAGAGTCACACCGCCAGCAGTAATCGTGTCGCTCAGATAGCCGCCAAACTGCCGGTCCATACTGGCCTCTGCCACTGTCAGACTGGTGTCGGGCACAAGAAAGTCCATGGTGACGATTCCCCCGTCGGCCTCGGCAGTGACGGTACACCGACCGGGGGACAGGGCGGTGACCACAAAGGCGGCGCTGCGGTCCTCGGTAAAGTCCCGGTCCACCTTCAGAACGTCCGGCCGAGAGGCGGAGTAGTTCACATCCGCCCCCACCGGGCCGTCCATGCCGGCGTCAAAGTACCAGGCATAATAGTAGGGGATGAACGGGATGTGAGGCTGGCTGGGGTTGTCGACGCACAGGGCGTTCTGAGCCTCGTCCTCCAGGCAGACCACCCAGGCACCGTCTACCTGGGGACATGCAGAATTGCCATAGGCCTGGAAAGGCTTGGAGAAGGGCAGACCGGCGGAAGGACGGTCCTCTGCCGGGTCGTGGATGGTAACGGTGCAGGATTCCGTCCCCGCTCCGGCAATGACGGCCCGCACCGTGGCAGTGCCCGGCTCCAGGCCGGTGACGGTACAGGACTGGTCCTCATTCATCTGGAGAGAGACCGCCTGGACCCCGCCGGAGGGGAAGGTGATCTCCCAGTATACGCTGTTGTTACTGGCGTTGCCGGGGATGGGGGCGGCGGTAAGGCGGAAGGACTCACCCGTGTCCAGATCCAGCTGACGGATGGAGATGCCCACGCCGGTGGCGGGGATCAGCTCATTTTCAACCCTGACCAGGCAGGCGGCGGAAGCGGTCTCGGTTCGAACCATAATGGTAGCGGTACCCGCCGCCAGGGCGGTGACCGTTCCGCTGCCGTCTACAGTGGCTACGGTGGGGTTCGAGCTGGTCCAGGTCAAGGCTGTTTCCTTTGGTTCCGCCGTGGCGGTGAGCCGGGCGCTGTCCCCCACAGTGAGGGTGAGGCTGTCCTGATCCAGGGATACCCGTTCGTCTCCCTCCTGCCGTTCCAGAGTGATGGCCTGCCGCAGGTCAGGCTGCACCAGCCGGGTGACCAGGGCGGCTACGCTGGCTCGGTCAATGGCGGTGTCCGGGTGGAAGGTGCCTTTTCCGTCGCTGCCGGTGAGCACGCCTGCCCGGTAGAGAAGGTAGATGTCGTCATAGTTGGCCGCTCCCTCCGGCACGTCTGGGATCATGCCGTCGTCCACTGTGTTGATGGGCTCCAGCGCCTGCGCAGGCAGTGCGCTGGCCAAAATGGCAGCGAACTGATCCCGGTGGGCGTAGGCCTTTGGGGAAGTAGCGGCTTCTGCGGTGAAGATGCTGTTTTCTCCGGCATAGTCCAGATAGACCTGGTACCAGGGGGAGCCTTGGGCAAATTCCGCCGCTCCGGTATGATAGATGCTGTGGATGCGTGCAGCCAGAGCCACCGTCTCAGCCAGGGTGATGGTCATGCCTGGCTCAAACTCTCCCTTGCCGGTGCCCTGCATGAGGCCCAGCTCATAGGCCGCTCCTACGCTCTCCGCGTACCAGCTGGAGGCGGGTACGTCCCGGAAGGTACCGGAGGTATAGGTGTTGACCGGCTGAAAGTTTTTAAAGCCGTCCGTGCTTGCCGCAAAGACAGGAACGGTAAGGAGTATTGCCGTTGCCAATGCAGCCGCCAAAAATCGTCTGCTTTGTCTCATAATAGAATTTTCTCCTTTCCTTTCTGGGGCAAAACTTCACTGTGTAGTCTTAAAGTAGCACAGTTTTTTTCATAAAGCAATATCCTGTCAGCGAAGGATTATTCGGTAATCCCAAATGAATTTTGAGAAAAAATACCTAAATAAAAATATGGTTGGAAACAAAATATTTTTGATTATCTGGGCTTGAAGAGCGGAAAAATCCACGGAAATTTTTCGTTTTTTGTCCAAATTTCCGATTTTTCAAAAAGAGGAAAAAGTCGGTTGCCAGAGGAATTTTTTTCGGGTATACTCAAAAAGATAATTAAGGGAAAGGCGTGATGCAGGAGATGAAAGCGACCTTGATCTTGGAGAGCGGCGCAATGTTCCAGGGCGTCAGCATCGGCTCTTCGGCAGACCGGGTGTGCGAGATGGTGTTCAACACCTCCATGACCGGCTACCAGGAGATTTTGACCGACCCCTCCTATGCAGGACAGGGTATTGTGATGAGCTATCCCCTCATTGGTAATTATGGCGTGAACCACGAGGATAACGAGTCCTCCCGTCCTTGGGCGGAGGCATTTATTGTCCGTCATCTGTCCCGTCGTGGAAGCAATTTCCGCTGCGAGGGTGAGCTGGACGCATATTTGAAGCAGTATGATATTACCGGGATCGAGGGCGTGGATACCCGGGCGTTGACCAGAATACTCCGCAGTCAGGGGACCATGAATGGCATGATCACCTGTGCGGAGCATTTTCATGTAGAGGAGTGCCTGGAGCGCATCCGCGCCTACCGGGTGGAGGGCACCGTGGAGAAGGTGACCCGCAAGGAGGCTCAGGTCTATCCCGCCCTCACCGCTCAGCAGTTCCGGGTGGCTCTGATGGACTACGGCGTGAAGGAGAATATGATCCGCTGCCTCCAGAAGCGGGGCTGCCAGGTGACGGTCTATCCCGCCCACACCCCTGCGGAGACCATCCTCACCGGCGGCTTTGACGGCGTGATGCTGTCCAACGGCCCCGGCGATCCCGCGGATAACGTGGAGATCATTAAAGAGGTACGCAAGCTCTACGAGTCCAAGATGCCTCTGTTTGCCGTCTGTCTGGGCCACCAGCTGCTGGCTCTGGCTACCGGCGCCGAGACCCGGAAGATGCGCTTCGGCCACCGGGGCGGCAACCACCCGGTAAAGGATCTGGCTGCCGGCCGGGCCTTTATCACCAGCCAGAACCACGGCTATGTGGTCACCGCCGAGAGTGTGGACCCCGCTGTGGCGGAGATTTCCCACGTCAACGTCAACGAGGGCAGCGTGGAGGGCCTGAAGTACAAGCGGCCCAACTGCTTCACCGTCCAGTTCCACCCCGAGGCCTCTCCCGGACCCATGGACACGGAATATCTCTTTGACCGCTTTGTGGACAGCATGAAGGGAGGGGATCGGTAATGCCTAAGAATCCGAATATCAAAAAAGTGCTGGTGCTGGGCTCCGGCCCCATCGTCATCGGCCAGGCCGCCGAGTTTGACTACGCCGGTACCCAGGCCTGCCGCGCTCTGAAAGAGGAAGGCGTGGAGGTGGTGCTGGTCAACTCCAACCCGGCCACCATCATGACCGACAAGGACATCGCAGACCATGTATATATCGAGCCGCTGAACATCGCCAGCGTGGAGCAGGTCATCCAGAAGGAGCGGCCTGACTCCATCCTGCCCACCCTGGGCGGCCAGACCGGCCTGAACCTGGCCATGAACCTGCATGAGCAGGGCATCCTGCAGCAGTATGGCGTCAAGCTGCTGGGCACCAGCCCCGAGTCCATCCGTAAGGCGGAAGACCGCCAGGGCTTCAAGGACGCTATGGAGGCTATCGGCCAGCCCTGTGTCACCTCCGACGTGGTGGAGAGCGTGGAGGATGCCGTGGCCTTTGCCGGGTCCATCGGCTATCCCGTTATTGTTCGCCCTGCCTACACCCTGGGCGGCACCGGCGGCGGCATTGCCTATGATGAGATGTCCCTGCGGGAGATCGCTGACCGTGGCATCCACCTGAGCCGCGTGGGTCAGGTCCTGATCGAGCGGTGCATCTCCGGCTGGAAGGAGATCGAGTTCGAGGTCATGCGGGACGGCGCAGGCAACGTGATCCAGATCTGCTCCATGGAGAACGTGGACCCGGTGGGCGTCCATACCGGCGACTCCATCGTGGTGGCTCCTACTCAGACTCTGGCCAACAAGGAGTTCCAGATGCTCCGCAAGGCCTCTCTGGATATCATCTCCGCCCTGGAGATCGAGGGCGGCTGTAACGTGCAGCTGGCTCTGAATCCCGACTCCTTTGAGTATGCGGTTATCGAGGTCAATCCCCGTGTGTCCCGCTCTTCCGCTCTGGCCTCCAAGGCCACCGGCTACCCCATCGCCAAGGTGGCGGCCAAGATTGCTCTGGGCTATACCCTGGACGAGATCCCCAACGCGGTGACCGGCAAGACCACCGCCTGCTTTGAGCCCACTCTGGACTACTGCGTGCTCAAGATTCCCCGTCTGCCCTTTGATAAGTTCACCACCGCCAGTCGCACCCTGGGCACCCAGATGAAGGCCACCGGCGAGGTCATGGCCATCGGCAACTCCTTCGAGGGTGCCCTGATGAAGGCCATCCGTTCCCTGGAACTGCCTGTAAAGTCCCTCCGCCTGCCCGGCCTGGACGAGCTGTATACCGAGGAGATCGAGGACCGTCTGGTGAACATCGACGACCAGCGGCTGTTTGTAGTGGCGGAGGCACTCCGCCGCGGCTTCTCTCCCGAGAAGATCAACAAGATCACCAAGTATGACCTGTGGTTCCTGGACCGGCTCCAGGCCATCGTGGACATGGAAGACCGGCTGGACCACGGCCATCTGGACGCCGATACCCTGCGGCAGGCCAAGGAGATGGGCTTCTCCGACGCCTGGATTGCCGCCCTGTCCGGCAAGGAGCGGGGAGAGATCAAGACTCTGCGTGAGAGCTACGGCATCGTGCCCGCCTTCAAGATGGTGGACACCTGCGCCGCTGAGTTTGAGGCCCAGACCCCCTATTATTACTCCACCTACGACGAGGAGAACGAGGCGGCTGAGGAGCTGAACCTGCCCGACGTGGGTGAGCTGGCCCCCCATATCCCGGAGGCCCCTTATCTGTCTGCCAATACGGCCGAACCCCACCGCCGCGGGCCTGCCGAGCCTCGAAAGAAGGTGCTGGTGCTGGGCTCCGGTCCCATCCGCATCGGCCAGGGCATCGAGTTCGACTACTGCTCCGTCCATTCTGTCTGGGCCTTCAAGCGCCTGGGTTATGAGACCATCATCATCAACAACAACCCCGAGACCGTGTCCACCGACTTCGACGTGGCCGATAAGCTGTACTTTGAGCCTCTGACCGCCGAGGACGTGGAGGCCGTTGTAGAGCTGGAGAAGCCCTGGGGCGCCGTGGTGCAGTTCGGCGGCCAGACCGCCATCAAGCTGGCCAAGGCCCTCACCGACATGGGCGTGCCCATTCTGGGCACCTCTGCTGACGGCGTGGACGCCGCTGAGGACCGGGAGCGGTTTGACGAGATCCTGAACCAGTGCAACATCCCCCGTGCCGCCGGTAAGACCGTGTTCACCACTGAGCAGGCTCTGGAGGCTGCCCACGAGGTGGGCTATCCTGTGCTGGTGCGTCCCTCCTACGTGCTAGGCGGCCAGGGCATGGAGATCGCTTACAACGACCGCAACATCATCGAGTTCATGCGCATTATCAACCAGGTGGAGCAGGAGCATCCCATCCTGGTAGACAAGTACCTCATGGGCCGTGAGGTTGAGGTGGATGGCGTGTTCGACGGGGAGGATCTGCTGATCCCCGGCATCATGGAGCACATCGAACGGGCCGGCGTCCATTCCGGCGACTCTATCTCCGTCTATCCTCCCATCCACATCGAGCAGAAGCACAAGGATACCATCTATCGCTACACCTACGACCTGTCCAAGGCGCTGGGTGTGGTGGGTCTGGTGAATATCCAGTTCGTCATCTATGACGACACTGTGTATGTCATTGAGGTCAACCCCCGTTCCTCCCGGACCATCCCCTATATCTCCAAGGTCACCGGCGTACCCATCATCGACCTTGCTACCAAGGTCATGCTGGGCCAGAAGCTGAAGGACCTGGGCTACGGTACCGGCATCTATAAGGAAGCCGACTACTACGCGGTCAAAATGCCGGTCTTCTCCTTCGAGAAGCTCACCGACGTGGATACCGGCCTTGGCCCTGAGATGAAGTCCACCGGCGAGTGCCTGGGTCTGGCTGAGTCCTTCCCTCAGGCCCTGCTGAAGGCCTTCAAGGGCGCCAATATGAAGGCCCCCAAGAGCGGCGGACGCATCATCGTCACCGTCAAGGACGAGGACAAGGGCGAGCTCATCGGCATCGCTCAGGGCTTTGCCGACATGGACATCGAGATCCTGGCTACCAGCGGCACCTGTGACGCCCTCAACGCCGCCGGCATCCCTGCCCGCAAGGTGGCCCGTGTCTCTGAGGCTCACCCCAACATCCTGGACATGATCGCCTCCGGCACCGTGGACCTGGTCATCAACACGCCCACCCGGGGCCGCCGCCACGATACCGACGGTTTCCGCATCCGCCGCTCCACCGTGGAGCACTCCGTGGCCTGTATCACCGCCATTGATACCGCCCGGGCTATGCTCACCGTCCGTACCCAGGGCCGTTCCTCTGACCTGCGGCCTATCGATATTACCCAGATCTAAATAAATTGGGAACTTCCTCCTTTCAAATTCGTCTGTTATAATAGGTAGGACAGAATTTGAAAGGAGGAGTTTTTATGCGCAGATGGTTGGCGATAGCCTTGGCGGCGGGCCTTCTGACCGTGGGACTGTCCGGGTGTATCATGGAAGCGACCTCGGAGAAGCCGGTGATCTACCTCTACCCAGAGGAGGAGATGCGGGTGAACGTCACGCTGGACTATGACGGCCGGCTTACTTCCACCTACCCCTCCTATGAGGACGGCTGGACGGTAGATGCGGCCCCGGACGGTACCCTCACTGACCCGGACACTGGGCGGCAGTACTACTGCCTGTTCTGGGAGGGCATGACAGACACAGAGTATGATTTCTCCACCGGGTTCTGTGTAGCGGGAGTGGACACCGCCGCTTTTCTGGAGGGGGCACTGGCCGACCTGGGCCTAACGGAAAAAGAGGCCAACGAATTTATCATCTACTGGCTGCCCAAGATGGAGGGAAACGCCTATAACCTGATTTCCTTCCAGCAGGAGGCCTACACCGACAGCGCTGTGCTGACCATCGACCCGGCCCCGGATACTCTAATTCGGGTATTTATGGCCTGGCAGGGCCTGGACGAGCCAGTGGAGGTGCAGCCTCAGAGCCTTACTGCCCCGGAGCGGGTAGGCTTTACCGCCGTGGAGTGGGGAGGTACGGAGGTAGCGCGATGAAAAAATGGCTGCTGCTGATGCTGGCTTCGACCCTGTTGGCTGCGGGACTGGCCGGATGCGGCGGTGATCCTGGTGGGAGGGGAGTTCCGGCGGCCAAGCCGGTGATCTACCTCTACCCGAAGGAGGAGACCCGGGTAAACGTCAAGCTGGACTATGACGTCCGGCTTACTTCCACCTACCCCTCCTATGAGGATGGCTGGACAGTGGATGCAGCCCCGGATGGTACTCTCACTGACCCGGACACTGGGCGGCAGTACTACTGCCTGTTCTGGGAGGGTGAGGCGGACACAGAGTATGATTTCTCCACTGGGTTCTGTGTAGCGGGAGCGGACACCGCCGCTTTTTTGGAAGAAGCGCTGGCCGACCTGGGACTGACGGAAAAAGAGGCCAACGAATTTATCATCTACTGGCTGCCCAAGATGGAGGGAAACGCCTATAACCTGATTTCCTTCCAGCAGGAGGCCTACACCGAGAGCGCTGTGCTGACCATTGACCCGGCCCCGGATACCCTCATTCGCGTGTTCATGGCCTGGCAGGGCCTGGACGAGCCGGTGGAGGTGGAGCCTCAGAGCCTTACTGCCCCGGAGCGGGTAGGCTTTACCGCCGTAGAGTGGGGCGGAACGGAAATGCAGCCCTGAACAGAGCCGCCGGACCAGAGAGTCCGGCGGCTTTTCTTTCGGAAACCTTGCGTTTTCGGGGAAAATGTGATATCCTAAACCGTAAAAATTTTGACTTTGATCCGAGTAACCATAGATTTCACAGAAAGAAGGAACCTGAATGTCCCATCAGACCGTGATCGTGCTGGACTTCGGCGGGCAGTACAACCAGCTCATTGCCCGCCGGGTCCGGGAGTGCGGGGTGTACTGCGAGGTCAAGCCCTATACCACCCCTCTGGAGCAGCTGAAGGCCATGGAGCCCATCGGCTTCATCTTCACCGGCGGCCCCAACAGCGTCTATGACGAGAAGGCCCCTCACGTGGATCCCGCCATTTTCGAGCTGGGCGTGCCCGTGCTGGGCATCTGCTACGGCTGCCAGCTCATGGCCCATACTCTGGGCGGCCAGGTCACTGCCGCACAGGAGGACACTGCCCGAGAGTACGGCAAGACCGAGACCTATTATGATACCGCCTGCAAGATCTTCAAGGGCCTGCCGGAGAAGGGTATCTCCTGGATGAGCCACGGGGACTACATGGCCAAGGTGCCCGAGGGCTTTGCCCTGACCGCCCACACTGACGCCTGCCCCAACGTGGCTATTGCCGACGAGAAGCGGGGATTCTATGGCGTGCAGTATCACCCTGAGGTGAACCACACTGAGCACGGCGTGGATATGATCCGCAACTTCCTCTATGAGGTGTGCGGTGCCACCGGCGACTGGACCATGGGAGATTATAAGAATACCGCCATCCGGGAGATCCGGGAGAAGGTAGGGGACGGTAAGGTG
The DNA here is from genome assembly GCF_052065355.1 of Flavonifractor sp. HCP28S3_F3. NCBI lineage: Bacteria > Bacillati > Bacillota > Clostridia > Eubacteriales > Oscillospiraceae > Flavonifractor > Flavonifractor sp. HCP28S3_F3. Next base: position 6,915 of record NZ_JBQHUF010000005.1, on the reverse strand, counting down.
CTGCTGGCCCTGTCCGGCGGCGTGGACTCCTCCGTGGCCGCCGCTCTGCTGGCCGAGGCGGTTGGCAAGCAGCTTACCTGCGTGTTTGTGGACCACGGCCTCATGCGCCTCAACGAGGGCGACGAGGTGGAGGCCGCCTTTGCCCGCTGGGACATCAACTTTGTCCGGGTGGATGCCGAGGCCCGGTTTCTGCTGAAGCTGGCCGGCGAGTCTGAGCCGGAGCGCAAGCGGAAGATCATCGGCGAAGAGTTCATCCGGGTCTTTGAGGAAGAGGCCAAGAAGATCGGTCGGGTGGACTACCTGGTGCAGGGCACCATCTATCCCGACGTGATCGAGTCGGGCGCCGGTGATGCAGCTGTCATCAAGAGCCACCACAACGTGGGCGGTCTGCCTGACTATGTGGACTTCAAGGAGATCATCGAGCCTCTGCGGCTGCTGTTCAAGGACGAGGTTCGTCAGCTGGGCCGTGAGCTGGGCCTGCCTGAGTATCTGGTCATGCGCCAGCCCTTCCCGGGTCCCGGCCTGGCCATCCGTGTGATTGGCGACCTGACTAAGGAGAAGCTGGACACCCTGCGGGAGGCCGACGCCATCTACCGGGAGGAGATCGCCGCCGCCGGTGAGGACAAGAACATCAACCAGTATTTCGCTGTGCTCACCAATACCCGCTCTGTGGGCGTCATGGGCGATGGCCGCACCTACGACTACACCCTGGCTCTCCGTGCGGTGACTACCAGCGACTTCATGACCGCTGATTGGGCTCGTATTCCTTACGATGTGCTGGATCGCATCTCCACCCGTATCGTCAACGAGGTGAAAGGCATCAACCGCATCGTCTACGACATCACGAGTAAGCCCCCCGCAACCATCGAGTGGGAGTGAGTTTTTGAAACTCCGAACCCGTTGCGGCACAACGATTTTGCGGTTTTATATCTCTCTTTTGATAACGATTTGATAACGCTCCCCATAGGCCGTATCATTCTGTATCCCCAGTGGATTGCGGGTAAAGAATGTTCTTTTGCGGCTTATAAGTGAGGACAACCATATTAGAAAGCCCTTACCGATGGCAACGTCGGTAAGGGCTTTTGCTGTCTATTCATCAGTATCGGGGCTATCTTTGAGTGCATCCACCAGGAAATCACTCAATTCCTGTGAGGGAACTTTTGCCCACCGCAGGGTGGTGTCGTACTTGGGGTAGTTGTACCGCCAGCGGTCATAGTCCTCCCTGGTGATCTCCCCGGCCTCCAGCTTCTTGGCCTGCTCCGCCCAGGCGGACAGCATATCAAGCATATTGGCATAGGTCTTGCCTTTGGATTTGTCCAGACGCAGACAAACCTCGCCGTCAATCTCCCCAATAGTCAGCCCCCGAATATCCTCCAAAGCAAAGAGGGTGTGCATCAGGCCGATGTCGGTATCTATGTCAGGGACGGTCAGGGCATCAGGGGAAATATCAAAGAAGTCAGCCAGGGTCTTTGTCAGGTCGGCCTTGGGGGTGCGGCTCCCGGTTTCATACTGTGCCATACGCACATCGGCGGAGCGTTCCGGGAAACCCACCACCATGCCAAGATACTTCTGTGTGATGCCCTTCATGTTGCGGAAGAAACGAATACGTTCACCAATCGCCATAACTGCCAACTCCAATCTATGTAATGGGGACACTTGAAGTATAACAGATATGTTTAGACCAGTCAAGAGAAAAATAAATAAATTTGTTTATATTTTCTCGTTGGAAGGTCTTGACATAACGGAATAGAGTTAGTATAATAGGACTACGTTAAGCAAATAGCGTTAAATCAAAAGAAAGGAGGAATCCATATGGAGAACAGATTCATCCGGGCGGAAGAAGTTGCGGACGAGCTGGGTGTATCGAAGCCCTACGCCTATAAACTCATCCGGCAGCTCAACGAAGAATTGAAGGACAAGGGCTTCATCACCATCGCAGGGCGGGTCAACCGCCAGTATTTCAACGAACGGCTCTACGGGGCCAGAAAGGAAGGGAACTAAATGCCAGTCTTTAAGGACGAAGCAAGAGGAACATGGTACGTCATGGTGCGGTATCAGGACTGGACGGGGGAGCGCAAACAGAAGTGCAAGCGTGGCTTTGCCACCAAACGGGAGGCCCAGGAGTGGGAGCGCAGTTTCCAGATGCAGACCTCCGGCGACCTGGATATGACCTTTGAAGCCTTTACCGAGCTTTACACCAAGGATATGAAACCCCGGCTCAAGGAGAACACCTGGCTGACCAAGGAGAACATCATCCAGAAGAAAATTCTGCCCTACTTTGGCAAGCGGAAGATTAGCGAGATCACCACCAAGGACGTGATCGCATGGCAGAACGAGTTGCTGGCCTACCGGGACGAGAAGCGCAAGCCCTACTCGGCTACCTACCTCAAAACCCTGCACAACCAGCTTAGCGCCATCTTCAATCACGCTGTCCGCTTCTATGAGCTGCGCTCCAATCCCGCCGCCAAGGCTGGGAACATGGGGTCAGAGGAACGGAAGGAAATGCTGTTCTGGACGAAAGCGGAGTACCAGAAGTTTGCAGATGCCATGATGGACAAGCCCGTTTCCTACTACGCCTTTGAAATGCTCTACTGGTGTGGTATTCGGGAGGGGGAACTGCTGGCCCTGACCCCGGCAGACTTTGACTTTGAGGCCGGGACGGTGAAAATCAGCAAGTCCTATCAGCGGCTCCACGGCAAGGACGTCATTACCACGCCAAAGACGAAGAAAAGCAACCGCACCATTAAAATGCCCAACTTCCTCTGTGACGAGATGAAGGATTACCTGGGGATGCTCTACGGTATCAAGAAGAAGGAGCGCATTTTCACCATCACGAAAAGCTATCTCCACCATGAGATGGACAGAGGGGCGAAGTCGGCAGGGGTCAAGCGTATCAGAATCCACGACCTCCGGCATTCGCACATCTCACTTCTGATTGACATGGGCTTCTCCGCTGTGGCGATTGCTGACCGTGTGGGGCATGAGAGTATCGAGATCACCTATCGCTATGCCCACCTGTTTCCGTCCAAGCAGACGGAAATGGCAGACAAATTGGACTTTGAAAGGATGGGAGCGTAATGTCAGCTAAGAATTTGGACACTCACAACCGCTGGAGGAACAAGACCGTGGCCTTCCGGGTATCCCCGGAGGAAAACAAGCAGATTGACGCCGCTGTGCGGCTCTCTGGCCTGACGAAGCAGGACTACATCACCCGGCGGCTCTTAGACCGGGCCGTGGTGGTGCAGGGCAATCCCAGGGTCTACAAGGCCCTGCGTGACCAACTCGCCGCCGTCCTGGGGGAACTGCGGCGCATTGAGGCCGGGGGCGACGTGGGGGATGAACTTCTCGCCACCATTGACCTTATCTCAGTGACGCTGGGCGGCATGAAGGAGGATTGATAGATTGATGGATTCCAGAGAAACGAAAAGGACTGTCCCGGTTCCGTCTGTTGGCGCAGACGGGGAACAGCCCAATTCTCAAACAACTACCCAAAGTATAGCAGAGGAAACGGCTGAAAACAACCCCCAAGAGAAAGATTTAGAGGAAATGCTCCGGGATATGCGGCGCATGAACGACCCAGCCTACCTCCACACAGTTTCCATGAACGACCTTTACCAGAACATCTACCAGAGCAGACCGCCCGTAATAGACGGTCTGCTCTACCCTGGGACGTACCTCTTTGCGGGAGCGCCCAAGGTGGGCAAGTCGTTCCTGATGGCCCAGCTTGCCTACCATGTCAGCATGGGCCTCCCCCTGTGGGGCTACCCTGTCCACAAGGGGACTGTCCTCTATCTGGCGTTGGAGGACGACCACCGCCGCTTGCAGGGGCGGCTATACCGAATGTTCGGCACAGAGGGCACCGACAATCTGCTCTTTGCGGTCTACGCCAAACAGCTTGGCGTTGGCCTGGAGGAACAGCTAAAGAAGTTCGTCCGGGAACACCCGAACACCAAGCTGATTATCATTGACACCCTCCAGAAAATCCGGGAGGCTGGTGGGGATAAGTACAGCTACGCCAACGATTACGAGGTGGTGGGTAAGCTGAAACGCCTTGCCGATGATTGCGGCGTCTGCCTCCTGCTGGTACACCACACTCGAAAGCAACAGGCAGATGACAAATTCGATATGATCTCCGGCACCAACGGTCTGCTGGGAGCGGCGGACGGGGCCTTTCTTCTTCAAAAGGAGAAGCGGACAGACGGCAGCGCCGTTCTGGACGTGGCCGGGCGTGACCAGCAAGACCAGCGATTCTATCTTACCAGGGACAAGGAACGGCTGATATGGACGCTGGAGCGTACGGAAACGGAGGCATGGACAGAGCCGCCCGACCCGGTGCTGGAGGCCATAGCCGCCCTTGTGACGGCGGAGAAGCCGACCTGGGGTGGTACGGCCACCGAGCTGGTAGCGGCGCTCCAGACCGACATGAAGCCCAACGCCCTGGCGATGCGGCTAAACGTCCGGGCCGGGAAGCTGCTGATAGACTACCACATCCGCTATGAGAACAGCAGGAGCCACGCCGGGAGAAGTATCAGCCTGACGCTGGAACCGTCCCAGGCGTGACGACCGTGACGGCTGTGACGGCTTTTTTGAGAGTGGCGGCGGTGTCTGAAACATCGTCACGGTCGTCACGGCTGTCACGGGGAGCAGCAAAGTTTAGGCGGGGTGCAGGGTGCCCTTTTCAAAGGGCGGCCCTGCTGGGGGAGGCAACCGCAGTTGCCGGGGGCAAAGCCCCCACACCCCCTCGGAGAGCCCACGACACTTTGCAGACCGAAGGGATGAAAGTGTCATAGTGGGTTATTACACTTCCTGCAGGAAGTGCCTCCCCCGAACCCCCGTCCTCTTTCAACAACCCAACATCTGAAACAGGAGGATTTTTGCCTATGGCGAGAGGCGACGGTATTGACCGTACCAACGCAAGAAATATGAGGCTGACCGAAACCAAGATCGGTAACACCCAGCAGCACAACGAGCGTGAGAAGGATTCCTATGTCAATCAGGACATTGTACTGGAGCGGACGCCGCTCAATGTCCATTTCAAAACCCCGTCTGCCGGGTATCGGGAGATGTTTGCTCAAATGGAGGCCGACGGCGTGATCTCCACCCGTGGCATCAAGGAGGATGCCTTTCGATACGGTGAGTTGGTCTTTGATGTAAACTCCGCTTACTTCTACAATCACGGCGGGTATGACTTCGCAAAACAATTTTACACCGAAGCCTATAAAGCCGCAATCAAAATCGTGGGCGGAGAGCAGTATATTTTGTCGGCGGTCATGCACGCTGACGAGCGCAACCGGGCCATGTCCGAGGCGCTGGGGGAGGACGTGTACCACTACCACCTCCATGTGGTTTATATCCCGGTAGTGGAGAAGGAGATACGCTGGACAAAGCGGTGCAAGGACAAGTCCCTGGTGGGCAAGGTCAAGGAAACGATCATGCAGGTGAGCATGAGCAAGAAGTGGGCGTCCAAGCCCATTCTGGACGAAACTACCGGGGAGCCGTTACGCACAGCTAAGGGCAAACCCGTTCTACGAAAGTCGTACAGTGTCCTGCAAGATGATTTCTTTGAGCATATGCGCTCCGCTGGCTATGACGATGTAGAGCGTGGGGAACGTGGTAGTTCCGAAGAACATTTGACTGTTACGCAGTTCAAGACGGAGCGTGAGCAGGAACGGCTTGCACAGCTTCAAGAGGTGTCGGCGCTGGCCCAGGTTGAGGCCGACAAAAAGAATAAGGAGGCAGCATCAGCTGAGAAGAAAGCGGCCCAGGCCAGGGCTAAGCTGGACGATGTAGCGCCCTTGCTCAAGGGCATGGAGAAACTGGCGGCGGACTTCTCCGACGACCCGGAGCGGACGCTGCCGGAGGCGGGGCCGCTGGAATCGGCCAAGTCCTACCGGGAGAAAAAGGCCAAGCCCCTTTGGGAGAAGATCGTCAAGGTGCTGCGCTCCGTCTACCGGGCCTACTTCGACCTCAAGAGCAAGTTTGAGCGGTTGCAGAGCGCCTATGATCGTGAGGTCAGTAAGAACGGCTCCCTGTCAGCCAGGATTTATGAGGTTTGTGCCGAGAGGGACGGCTTGAAAGGGCAAGTCAGGGACTATGAGCGGGTCAGACGGGCCATTGGCCCGGAACAGGCGGACAGGATACTGGAGGCAGCTTACCAGCAGGAACAGGTCGAAAAGGAGCAGAAATGGGGTGCAAGGTCAAAAATAAGGGTAGGCGCACGATAATCACAAAAAATGGAGGTAATTTCATGGAAAAGTACATCTTTGACGAGGGCAACGGTCTGTGGTATGAGTTGCAGAGGGACTAACAATATTCGGGCGTGTGCGGCGGAAATCGTGGACACAGAAATTATTTGCGCATGAGGCCCCAAATCGGAGGGTGTCCCGGTGAATGCCCTCCTGATTTATTTGGGACAGCGGGTAAAAACTTCTTGCATTTTAGAGTGTGCTATGCTATACTGCTGTCATCCTGATTTGAGGAGTCTATTCAACATGCGGCAAGGTATTCTTAAATAAAATTTGATAATGGGCACAAAAATAATTGCCCCTTGCAGGGGCTTGGTTTTTGTACCCAATTTAAGAATGCTTTTGCCTTTTTATCAAATATCGTGACGGATAACGGCTCATGTTAGCTGAATGCGTTTCTATGTATCCGAAGTCATGATCCCCAGCGGTAAAAGTATTTGCCGCTGGGGATTTTTGCGCCCTTTTGGGCCTTGTATGGAGGATAGACATGAACATTATCAATATCGGGATTCTTGCCCATGTAGATGCGGGCAAGACGACACTGACAGAAAGCCTGCTGTATGCCAGCGGAGCCATTTCAGAACCGGGGAGCGTCGAAAAAGGGACAACGAGGACGGACACCATGTTTTTGGAGCGGCAGCGTGGGATTACCATTCAAGCGGCAGTCACT